>JACQBB010000042.1 GCA_016194625.1 Elusimicrobiota bacterium
CCGCGGACGGGGCGGCGAACGAGCAGAGGGCGGGAGCGACCTCGACGGCGCGCATCTGCGCGGAGGCGGGGAGTGCGGCGAGGACGACCAGGGCGATGACTCGGCGTGTCATGGCCCGAGTCTATCAAGGCCCCCGCGGAATGCCTTGGCCCGAAGGGCCCGACTTTCCGACGGGAAAGGGCCTAGCGTCCGCGGCCCGAAGGACTCAGCGGTCCGGGTTCTCGCGCGGAGCGGGCGGGTCGACCTCGAAGCGGACCATCTTCATGATCGCCTCGCGGTTGCGCGCCGCTTCCGCGGCGTCCGCGCCGCCGACCTCGAGCATCGCGACGCGCGCGTAGCCGCCGTTGTCCTCGAGCGACAGCGTGTCGCCGACCTTCTTGAACAGGCGGAAGCGCACGAAGCCGGGCATCGCGCGCGCGGCCTCGGGCAGCTCGAGGACGCGGATCGTGCCGGCCTTGTCGGAGTTCAGGAAATCGCCGTCCAGGTGGATCAGCGGCGAGGAGGGCACGTAGGGCTTGCCGGGGACGCCGGCCGCCGCCATCAGGCCCTCCTCGACCAGGTCCACGCCCCACACGTCCTCGATCCAGTCGTGGACGTAGGCGCCGCCCATGCGGGCGTTGGCCTCGATCAGGCGCGGGCCCTCGGACGTGACCTTGCCCTCCATGTGCAGGACGCCGTCGGTGAGGCCGAGCGCCAGCGCGGCCTTCACCGCGTGGTCGACCGCCTCCTTCTGCTGGGCCTGCGAGAGCGTGCTGGGCAGGCGCGAGCCGGTGGCCAGGAACGAGGGCTCGCGCGTCGGCTTGTTGTCGGTCAGCGAGGAGAACACGACCTTGCCGCCGCGCACGACCAGGTCCACGTCGTACTCGTGGCCGTCGAGGTACTGCATCAGCAGGAGGTCGGAGTTCTGCGCGAAGATCGCGTCGGTCTGAGGGTTGATCAGGCGGCTGATGCGCTCGTAGGCGGCGACGGCCTCGGCGACGGAGTTCACGCGCTCGGTGCCGATCGCCGCGGCGCCGGACACGGGCTTGAGCACCGCGGGGAAGCCGACGCGCTTGGCGGCCTCGGCGAACTGCTCGAGGGCGAGACGGTGGTCGGCCTGCGGGTAGGAGGTCAGGTTCTTGACGACCTCGCGGCGGGCGGCGGCCACGCCCTGGCGCGCCAGCTCCTCCTGGGTCTCGAACTTGCTGCGCGCGACGCGCGCGGCGTTGGTCGTGTGGTACGGTAGTCCCAGCGACTTCGCCAGGTCGGAGGCGAGCACGACGTCGTCCTCCCAGAAGGTGGTGAGGCCGTCCGGCGGGCCGACCTTGCGGACCGCGGCGGCCAGCTTCTTGCGCGCGGTCGCCAGCGCCTCGGGCGACGAGTTGTCCACCGGGATCACGGTGACGTTGTCGAACTCGCGGGCCCAGACGTCCTTCTTGTCGACCAGCAGGATCTTGACGCCCAGCTCCTTGGCGCGCTCGAAGATGAAGCGCTTGCCGGTGTAGCCGGCGCCGACCAGGACGATGGTCTTGCCGCGCAGCGCGTCGCGGCGCGCGCGCTGCAGCATCGTCGCGATCAGCTCGCGGGAGTGGGTGCCGACGCGCCCCTGCGCGATCTGATTGTCCAGGTTGTACTGGCCGCCCGAGTCGTGGTCGTTGACCTCGATCATCACGGGGACCAGCTTCTTGCCGCGCTTCTCGATCATCACGTCCAGGCCGATCAGGTCGGTCTGCGCCTGGTACGGGGAGCCGTCGGCGCGGACCATGCCCTTCTCCATCTTCATGATCGCCTTCAGCATCGTCGCGCCCATCTCGCGCACGCGGCGGTCCAGGTCCTTGGCCTGCTTCGGCGTCAGCTTCCAATCCTTGAGGAGGCGCTCCCACGGCTCGACGGTCGCGTTGTCGCGCGGGTCGGCGGCCTCGGCGGTCGTGGGCTTGCCCCACGGCCCGACGCGGGCGAAGATGTCGGTGGTGACGGCGCCGCCCCACGGGGTGCGGGCCGCCAGCACGCGCAAGGTCGTCTCCATCTTGCGGCCGTCGCGCTCCAGCGGCGCCGAGTTCACGCGGCCGGCGACGATGATCGCGCCGTCCTGGGTCATCATCGGCGAGTTCGCCAGCTCGAGGGCGTGCGCGGCCATCTCGGCGCGCTGGTCCTTGCGGAAGAACTTCACGCCGCGGCCGGAGTGGAACTGGGGGCCCGACGGCTTGATGACGATCTCCGCGCCCTTGTAGCGGTCGGCGAAGGCGTCGATCCGGCGCCGGATCTCGGCGGCCTTGTCGGCTCCGCGCGGCATGTCGGCCACGGCGACGGCGCCGGCGGTCGCCGAACCGGCCAAGGGGTGCTTCGGCATCGCCAGGGTCAGCGCGTCCGGGACCTCGACGCCGTTGGCGGCCCCGACCAGGCTCATGCGCAGCTTGTCGTTGACGACCGCCTCGAGCGCCAGCGAGTTCGACTGCGGGACGTCCAGGTCGCGCTCGAACGGGACGCCGTCGTCGCGGTCGTTGGCGCCCAGCGTGAAATAGTTGGCGAAGTAGCGCACGACCTTCGGGACCTTGTACTCGACGATGGTCGCCTGCCCGTTCGCGTCGAAGGTCACGCCCTTCTTCAGCAGCAGGCGGGTCTTGCCGCCGGGCAGCTCCTCCTGGATCAGCCACGACGCGTCCAGCGCCAGATGGACGTCGCCGGGCGCCTGCTTGCCGCCCTCGCGCGCGATCGCGACCTTGTGGCGGGAGCCCGGGGAGAGGATGACGACGGTCGGACGGCGCTCGTCCACCGCGTGACTGACCACGGCGGTCTTATAAGAAGGAAGCCCGTTCTCGGCCAGGCTGGCGGCCAGGCGCTGGAGCTCGCGCGCCTCGGCGCCCTCGGGACTGCGGAACTCGCGGCGGACCGCGGCGGCGGCGGGAGCCTTCGTGAGGCCGGAGGCGTGGCGGCGCGAGGAGCCGGAGATCGCGGCCGGAAGGCCCGGCGCCTCGAGGGCGGCGGGGCGGGAGGAGGACGCGTCGAAGACCTGCGCGAGGTGCGCGCCGGCGTCGACGCCGTCGTCGGCCAACGGCGCGGCGGCGTCCTGCGCCTGGCGGCGCGCGTCGGGCGCGTCGGCGGCGGCCGGAGCGGCGGAC
>JACQBB010000455.1 GCA_016194625.1 Elusimicrobiota bacterium
GGCGCGCGTCCAGCTGCGCGACGAGCGCCGGTTCGCGCGAGGGCAGGTCCTCGCGCCGCGCGACGAACGCGTACAGCGCGGTGAGCGCCGTCTGGCGCTCCTCGCCGGCGGCCGGCCCGTCGAGCAGGTCGAGCAGAGCGCCTTGGAACGCGGCCTCGCCGCCGGGCGGCAGGCCGTGCGACGCCGAGCCGAGGCCGCGCAGCGCGAAGAGGCGGTACGCCGGGTCGCGCAGGGCCGCGAGGAGGACGGGCAGGGCGCGGCCGCGCGCCGCGTCGTCGTCGGCGGGGAACATCGCGTAGCCGAGCGTCGTCAGCGCCTTGGCGCGGACCTCGGGCGGCTGGTCCGCCGAGGCCGCGGCGCGGGCCAGCGCGTCGAGCGCGGCGGCCTGCCGGGGCCGGGGGTCCTTCGGGATGCGCGATTGGATCCGGTCGATCGCGGTCAGCTTCTCCTCGACCGTCGCGTCGCCCGCGAGCACTTGCAGGGGCGTCCGGGCCGGGGCCGCGGCGCGCGCGGCGCTCGCGCGGGCCATGACGAAGGCGGCTTCGAGAGACGCCGGGGCGGTCGCGGCGGCCGGGGCGACGGCCGCGGGCGGGGGCGCGGGGAGCATGGCCGTATTGTACTACGGCCGGCGGCGGGCCGCGCCTAGGACTTCGGCGACGAGCGCTCGGCGGCGGTGCCGAAGCGGCGGCTCATCCGGGACGGCTCGACGGCGCGCGTCGCGCGGTCGGCGGGGGCGCGGCCGGTCAGGAACAGCCCGTCCTCGGCGGCGACGGAGCGCGCCAGCGTGCGGACCTCGTCGGGGGTGAGCATCAGCTGGACCGTGGACCACTCCTCGTCGCCCTCGGCCTCCTTCACGCCCAGCACCAGCACGTCCTGGAACAGCGTCGCGGCCGTGAGCTCGGACTTGCCCGCGGCCTTGCCGCCTTGGCGCGTCGCGACCACGTCCACGCGGTCGCCCGCCTCCAGGAAGGTCGCCTGGTCGGGGTAGACGAGCACGGCCAGGCCGCGCCGGCCCGGCTCCAGCGCCGGCTTCTCGGGAGACGGGAGCGTCTCCAGCGTCGTCGCGTCGGCCGTCTTGTTGAGGAAGAGCCGGTCCTGGCGGTCCACCGCCAGCGACGCGAACTGGGCCTCCTCGGGCGTCAGCGCCAGCTGGACCAGGCCGGTGTTCTCGCCCCAGCCGCGGTCGGCGCGCAGGACCTCGGCGCGGGACGCGATGGTCTCCGAGCGCGTCTCCGTGGTCCCGTCCGAGCGCGGCGTCTCGACGAGGATCACGACCTCGGCGGCGTCGCCGGGCGCCAGGAACTGGACCTGGCTCTTGTCGATGGCGAGCGTGAAGGCGCGCTTGCCCGCCGGCGGCGCGAAGGCCGCGTCCGCGGCGGCGGGGGGCTCCACGGGCTTGGCGCGGCACGCGCCGAGCGCGGCGGCGGCGGTCAGGACGGCGGCGAGCAGGGCGATGGGGCGCATGGTCCTCAGAACTGGAAGGTCAAAGTGGTGCCGAGAGCGTACGACAGGAAGCTCTCCTCGGGCAGGTACTTGTGCCACAGCCGCTGGACGGTGCCGTTCAGCGTCATGCGCAGGTTCTTGGCGAGCTCGTAGTCCGCGCTGGTGTTCAGCGAGGCCAGCTTCGAGTTGTCGGCGACGGTCACCGGCGACTTGCGGTACGCGAACGAGAGCGTCGTGGTCCAGATGACGCGGTTGGTGAACAGCAGCGGCCGGGCGGAGCCGGGCAGGCGCAGACCCGCCGGCAGCGAGAGGTCGGCGCGCGCCAGCATGCTCGGCGTGATCACCGTGACGTTCTGGCTCTGCACGCCGGTGCCGAGCGTGGTCACGTCGCGCGAGTAGTCGACCTTCGGCGTGAAGCGGAACTTGCGGACGTCGAAGGTGACCTGGCCCGACGCGTCCTCGTGCGCGATGCGCTGGGTGTTGGCGTCCACCAGCAGGTCCTTGTTGTTCGAGCGGCGCAGGTTGACGCTCAGCGAGCTGTCGAACCGCTTGGCGATCAGCGAGCGCAGGCTGGAGCCGAAGGTGTTGTCGATGTTCAGCGTGGTGCCGACGTTCTCGGTCGTGCGGCGCTGGTAGCGGAACTCCATCTGCGTGTTCGACATCCAGCGCTGGCTCCCGAGCAGGGTCTCCAGCTGGGAGAGGCTGGCGACCGCGTCGGGCAGCGTGCGCGAGACGGTCTTCGACTGAGTGCCGGTGACCTCGGAGCGCTGGGTGCTGAGCACGTAGTTGTTCGAGACCGACAGCGTGCGGAAGGCCGACCAGCGGCCGCCGATCGCGTAGGCCTCCAGCGGCGACCAGCGCTGGGTCGAGTTGTAGGTGTCGCGCAGCGTCAGGTTCGCGCGCGTCGCCGCCGGGTTGCCCGGCTTCAGCGACTGGCGCACGAAGAACTTGTTCGTGGAGTCGAGGCCCTTCTCGACGTTGTTCCAGACGTCGCCGTCCTGGAGCTGGTAGCCGGAGACGATGTTCAGCGAGTGCAGCAGGCGCGAGCGCGGCAGCAGGTCCGAGACCGCGATCGGCAGGCTGACGGAGCCGTTGGCCGAGCGGTTGACCGTCTTCAGGTCGCCGACGTTGAACACGTAGGTCGAGGCTCCGACCACGAAGGTCGAGACGTTGAGCACGTTGTTCTCGATCACGTCGATCGAGTAGTTGACCTGCGGATTGAACCAGGACGCGAGGCGGTAGTTCGACGCCAGGCTGAGGTTCTGCGAGAGCGCCTTGTTGTAGGCCAGGTCCGCGGGGACGCCGCTCGTGTAGTCGGTGCGCTTCTCCGTCGTGCGCGTGCGGTTGAAGGACGGGTTGAACGACGCGCCCGTCCACGGCGTGAAGGTCAGGCGCCCGCCGTAGGTGAGCGCTCGCTCGCTGGTGTCGAAGTCTCCGGGCTGGGCGCGCGCGAAAGCCGACTTGAAGCGGACGTCGTACAGCGCGCGCGAGAGGTTGGCGTCGATCGTGCGCGGCAGCCACTTGCGCTGGGACGGGACGCCGTATTGGAGGGTCCCGGTGTAGTTCTGGCGGTCGTCCTGACGCGTGAGCAGGTCGTAGTCAATCTTGTTGCGCGTGTAGCCGAAGTTCAGGCGCGGGTAGGCGCCGTAGGCCAGGTTCGCCTGCGCGGCGCCGGTCCAGGTCGTGACCTTGCCCTGCTGGAGCAGGTTGACCAGGTTCGAGAGGTTGCCGGTGTTCAC
>JACQBB010000456.1 GCA_016194625.1 Elusimicrobiota bacterium
GTGCACGTCCTCGACCTGGTTGTAGACGGTCTTGGTGCCGTGGATGCGCACCGCCAGGACGTTGCCTTCCTTGGCGTGGATGTCGTCGGCGAGGAGCACCTCGCGCGGGATGCGCGCGTTGCGGGTGACGGACGCGATCTTGTCGAGCGCGACCTTCATGACGGCACCTTCTCGCCGCGGGCGTGCGCGCGCGCGGCGAGCGTCATCGGCAGGGCGTGGAGCTTCGAGAAGCCCGCCGCCTCGGGGCCGGTCCACAGCTTTGTCGTCTCGCCGTAGGTGGCGGCGCCGGCGACCATGGAGAACGGGCTCTTCACGCCCGTCACGTCGAAGCGGCCGGCGCGCAGGCGCAGGCGCGCCTCGCCGGTCACCGTCGCCTGGCTGGAGGCGATCAGCGCCTCGATGTCGCGCATCACCGGGTCGAAATACAGGCCCTCGTGCAGCATCTGGCCGTAGAACTCGCCGACCTGGGACTTCCAGAACACCTGCCAGCGGGTCAGCACCAGCTTCTCGAGCTCGGAGTGCGCGGCGATCAGCATCAGCGGCGCCGGCGCCTCGAACGCGATGCGGCCCTTGATGCCCAGGATGGTGTCGCCCATGTGGACGCCGCGGCCGACGCCGTAGGTCCGGCCCAGCGCGTGCAGCGCCTGGACCAGCGCGACCCCGTCGAGCTTCTTGCCGTCGAGCGAGACCGGCACGCCTTTCTCGAAGCCGACGACGACGTCCTGACCCTGCGCCGGCGCCGCCTCGGCCGCGGTGGGGAACGCCGAGTCCGGGACCTCGGTCCACGGGTCGTGCGTCTGGCCGCCGCCGACCGTGGTGCCCCACAGGCCGGCGTTGACCGAGTAGGACACGGTCTTGGCCGGGACGGGCACGCCGAACTTGGCGAGGTAGTCCGTCTCCTGCTGGCGCGACCAGCCGAGGTCGCGGATCGGGGTGTGGACCTGCACGCCGGGCAGCAGGACCTGGAACACCGCGTCGAAGCGTACCTGGTCGTTTCCGGCGCCGGTGGAGCCGTGCGACACGCCCTGCGCGCCGACCTCACGCGCCACGCGCGCGACGACCTCGGCCTGGAGCACGCGCTCGGCCGACACGGAGAGGGGGTACACGCGGCCGCGCAGGATGTTGCCCTGGATCAGCGGCACGGCGAAGCGCGAGAACACCTCGGCGCGGCCGTCGATCGTGCGGTGCTCGACGGCGCCGAGCGACTTCGCGCGCGCCTCGATCGCCTTCACTTCCTCGGCGGTGAAGCCGCCGGTGTCCACGGTCACGGTCAGCACGTCCGCGCCGAGCTCCTTCTGCAGCCACAGCACGCAGAAAGTGGTGTCCAGCCCGCCGCTGAAGGCGAGCACGATCGTGGGCTTCTTCATTGGTTGTTCATCCTCGTTTCCAGGAACTCGACGAGCTTCTTCTGCGCGGCGGCGCTCTCCGTCGCCACGAACACGGTGTCGTCTCCGGCGAGCGTGCCGGCCAGTCCGGGGAGCGTCAGGCCGTCCAGCACCAGGCCGACGCGCGGCGCGGTGCCGGTGTCGCAGCGCACCACGGTCAGGTTCGGCCCCGCGGGCACGACCTTGCGCACGAAGGTGCGCAGCGGCAGCTCGGGGTCGTGCGCGCCGCTCTCGGCGGTCGCGGCCTTGTACAGGCCGCCGGCCTTCACCAGTCCCAGCTCGGCGACGTCGCGCGAGATCGAGACCTGCGTCGCCTCGATGCCGCGCTTCTTCAGCGCGCGCACCAGGTCGTTCTGCGTCGCGACCTCGTCGTGCGCCACCGCCTCCAGGATCGCCGCCTGCCGGGCCGCCTTGCCGCCGCGCTCTGAATATTTATTCATGAAGATGAATAATTATACATAACGCCGCGCGGAGGTCAAGCGTTATCTTCGGATTGTCGTTTCGCGCGGATAAAAAAATCGGTAAAAAACGGGCTCCCGCCTGGACGCCGCGCGGGGGGCGGGGTTATCCTGACCGCATGTCCGTCACGCCGCTCCCCGTCCGCCGCGTCCACGTCTACGAGCTGCTGAACATCACGCGGCGCGAGAGCCTCCTC
Source organism: Elusimicrobiota bacterium (assembly GCA_016194625.1). The sequence goes on from JACQBB010000456.1 coordinate 2,041, forward strand.
GTGATCTCGAGCGACGACGAGGAGCCGCTGCGCTCCCGCCTGCGCCGCGCGCCGCCGATCGAGATCGCCGCGTGGGACCTCCTCCACGACGACATGTCGGCGACGCTGATGGGCGCGAACCTGGCGCCCCACTCGGCGCGCGAGTTCGTCGCCCTGTACCGGGAGAACATGCGTCCGCGCACCTGGCGCTACCGCGTCTGGGAGCCGGCGGACTGACCGCGTCCCGGGAAAAGACGAGAGCGAACGCCGGCGGCGTTCGCTCTTCGCGCGAGGGGGAAAGTGGCGGCCCGGTCTAGGCGAAAGATAGAACCTTCCGCGTCGTCTTTTCCCTGGATGGCTTCATGCCAATCGGTACTTCCCTGTCTTGTGTCCGCCCTCGCGCTTGACTAGAGATGCTCCTAGCAGCGGCTTGAGTATATGGTGGGCACCCGGCTTGGTGACGCCGAGAGCATTCTGGATCTCCTGGATTCCAAGAGGCGCCTGCCTGAGCAATGCAAGCAGTCGCTCCTGCCGCGGTGTTAGCGTCAGCGTCTTGCCTTTGGCCGAGGCGCTGACCGCCTCGATGCGCTTCCATGCTCTATTCAACGCTTCGTTGATCGCCTCTGCGATGAATTCGATCCAGCCGGTGAGGTCGTGGTTCTCGGTCTGCGCATGGTGGAGAGCACGGTAGTAGGCCTGCCTGTCTTCCAGCAAGACCTCGTCGCCTGCGAAGATGTGCTGGGTATCGAATTGGTGTCGGTACAACTCCCAGGCGGCCAGCGCCCGGCCGACGCGGCCGTTGCCGTCACCGAAAGGGTGAATGTACTCGAACTGGTAGTGAAGGATCGCTGAACTGACGACGGCGGGCCAAGCCCTGCCTGAGCTGTTCAGCCACGCCAATAGATCCTTCATCAGGCCCGGCACTTCCGTGGCAGGCGGAGGGAGATGGTCGCCGACCCGCACCGCGTAGGGGCGAAAGAGCCCGATCGGCTCGCGGTCCAAGGCTCCCTTCTGTCCGATGATGGAGTGAAGTCTCAGGACGTCTCGGACCCCGACTTCCGCCGCCTTGGCGTTCTTCTCAATAAATCGAAGCGCGGCGAAGTAATTCAGCACCTCTTGGACGGCCCTGGGCTTTGCATGAGGGAGGCTGCCGCCTTCGGCCAGAATCCTCACCTCAGCGAGCGTCAACGGGTTTCCCTCGATGGCCGTGGACCCGTGGACTTGCCGTGCCGCGGCGTCCTTTTGGAGCGAGGGGACCCAACTGACTCCCAGCGTGGCGCTTCGTATCCGTGCATTGAGGGCGGCGATCTCTTCCAAGACCTTGAGGAGATGGGGCGTCGTTTGAAAGGAGGGAGAGTAGGCCACGGGCATAGTCTAACAGTAGGTAAAGTGAAAGTAAAGTGATTCGTAAAGTCCATCCCCCGATCTTGTCCTGGGGACAGGCGCACTTTGAGGGCAGGCTGAAAAGGAGAACCGGAGGCCGCCCAAGTCAGGAGAATATCATCGGGGAATAAGATTCGTACCGTCGTGGCGCGGTCGAAAAAAGACGAACCGGAAGCGCTCAGGCGCTTCCGGTTCTATCTATTGACCAGACTGGTCGAGAGCTGGCGGGCCAGTCTACACGAAAGATAGAACTTACGGGCTCGATTCCAAAC
>JACQBB010000457.1 GCA_016194625.1 Elusimicrobiota bacterium
CTCGCTGTTCGTGATGGTGTTCGGAGGCGTCGTCGCCTCGAAGGTCTATCATTACTGGAAGGCGCCGCCGGTCGTCGCCGCGCCGCCGCCGCACCACCGCCCGGCGAAGGCCGAGGCCGCCAAGTCCGCCGAGCCGGCGGCGTCCACCGCGACCGTCGCGGTCAAGCCCGCCGAGCCCCCGAAGGCGGCCGAACCCCCGAAGCCCGCGCTGAAGCCGGAGCCGGCCAAGGCCCCGAACCGCGCCGACTCCCCGCGCCCGCCGAAGCCGTCCATGATCACCGAGGCTCCGAAGCCCCGCGCCACGCCCGCCCTGGCCGGGTCCGGCGTCCAGGCCGCCGCCCCGCCGTCCGCCCCCGCGGCCCCCGGGAAGGCCGCGCCCGTCGTCTTCAAGCTCCGCGCGCCGAACGCCCGGTCCGTCCAGCTGGTCGGCGCGTTCATCGTCCACGGGGGCCGCAAGGAGATGACCAAGGACGCGGAGGGGGTCTGGTCGGTGAAGCTCTACCTGAACCCCGGCCAATACCGCTACTTCTTCTCGGTGGACAAGAAGAAGTCGCTCGACCCCGAGAACCCCCAGTCGGACCGGGGGGCCTCGCTGGTCGCCGTCCCTTAAGTAACCGGGGTCACCTCCGAAGGGGCCGTTCTGTCTTGATTTTGTAACACCCCTTCGTTACACTCAGCCCAACGACGGGGGCGGTTCCGTCGGCACATGATGCCCAGCTTCCTTAGATTCGCCGGACGCGCGGCCGCGGGACCGATCCTGCTCGCCGTCTTCGCCTGCGTCTCGGCGCGGGAGGCCTCCGCCGGTCCGGCGACGACGCCGCGCTACGCGCACGTGGCCGCGGTCATGGTCGACGGGCGCACGATGGTGGCCGGAGGCATCAGCGGCCTCACCGGCCTGCCGACCGCCACCGTCGAGATCCTGGACACCCTGCACGGCTCGGTGTTCGTGAGCCCGACGCAGAACTCCTTCACGACCTCGATGACCAACGCGCGCTCGTCCGCGACGATCACGGTCCTGCCCAACGGCAACATCCTGGTCGCCGGCGGCTACGACGGAGCCGCCCATGCAGATCGGGCGCATCGACCACACCGCGACCCTGCTCAACACCGGCCGGGTGCTGATCTGCGGCGGCGAGAGCGCCTTCGGAACGATCACCGCCCTCTGCGACCTGTTCACGCCGAACGGCAGCACCCGCCCCGGCGGCGCGGTCTGCGGCGCGGCGGGAGGCTGCTTCGACCCGACCTCCAGCCTCCTGCTCGGCCGCGCGCGGCACACCTCGACCTTGCTCAACGACGGGACGGTGTGGATCGCCGGCGGCTGGAACCAGACGGTGCCCAGCGGCGGCTGGGTCGTCACCACCGAACGCTACAACCCCGCGACGGGCAACTGGCAGGCGGCCCAGCCGCTGAACGTGGCACGCGCCTACCACACCGCGACCGCGATGGGCGACGGACGCGTGCTCGTCGTCGGCGGCTTCAACGGCCGCAACCTCAAGGACGCGAACGGCTTCCTGACCTCCCGCGGCATCCTGCAGACCAGCGAGATCTTCGACCCGACCGGCGGCGCGATCGTCCCCGGCCCGCCGATGCAGACGCGCATCCACAAGCACGCGGCGGTCCTGCAGGCGGACGGCGAGGTGGCGATCTACGGCGGCTTCGGCAACATCGGCACCACCCACCTGAACACCACCGTCGACCCGGTCACGCTCTCGCAGATCGCCTGGGTCTCCGGCACCGCCTCGACCAGCAGCGCCAACAACTACACGCACATCCCGTCGACCTCGGGCGCGGGCTCGATCAACCTGAACTTCTTCATGGACACGCCCGCCACCGGCTGGATCGTGGACGGCGAGATCGACTTCACCTCCGCGTCCGTCACGCTGTCCGGCGGCTACGCCGACTTCGTCACCGCCGACGAGAACAACCCCGCGGTCGGCCTGCGCGCGAGCCTGCAGGGCGTGTACATGGGCTGCGACCCGCAGACCGGCAAGTGCGGCCAGGTCAAGACGACCCTCCCGCTGTCCCTGCTGAACATGGGCGGCCCCGGCAACCAGGGCGGCTATCACATCGCCTCCCCGAAGGACGCGCAGAACCTGCTGACCGCCCCGACGGTCACCGGCTCCCTCACGTTCAACAGCGCCGGCGGCGCGTTCATCGACTACGCCAACGCAAACGGGACGGTCACCAACGGCAACATCACCGTCGACGCGCGCCTGGGGCTGAGCTCCCTGGTCGCCAACTGGCAGATCAAAACCATCAACTGCTCGTTCAACCTGTCGGACACGATCTCGTGGTCCCAGCAGTCCACCTACACCGCGACGCTGACCGGCGGCTCCGCGTCGGTGGCCGGCCCGTTCACGGCCCAGACGTCGGGCAGCGTGGTCTACATCGACATCCCGGCGATGAACTTCACGGGCGTGACCGGCAACATCATCTACACCGGCGACAACGGCAACGCCCCCGTGAACTCCCCGTACGCGTTCCCGGCGGCCGCGGTCAACGTCATGGCCTGCTCGCTCGACTACACCTCCACCGGCATGAACATCGGCGGCGGCGTGCTGAAGTTCGACTCCTATTACGCCCTGATCCGCAACATGGTCTCGAGCGACTACGAGTTCTACACCCCGAGCAAGAACCAGTGGGGCTTCGTCCCGGACGGAGGGGGGATCAGCCGCCCCTCGATGCCCGCCGAGGGCGCCGCCGCCGTCCACCTGCCGGCCGACGACATCCTCACGATCGGAGGCCGCACGTGCGGCGCGAACTGCGGCTCGTTCATCGCCGCCACCTCGGGCGTCGGCCGCCAGGACTGGGGCCTGATGACCGACGGCAACAACTTCGCCGCCGGCTCCGCCGTCGACAACGCGCACGCCTATCACAGCGCGAACCTCCTCAACGACGGGACGATCCTGATCGCCGGCGGCACCGACGGCTCCTACGTCCTGCCGTACGCCGAGATCTTCGACCCCGTCACGCAGGTCTTCGTCTCGACCGGGCTCGTGATGCACACCGCGCGCCAGCAGCACTCGGCCAACCTCCTGCCCAACGGGCGCGTCCTGCTGGCCGGCGGCTTCGCGACGACGGCGTTCAGCACGGGCCCGACGAACGCCGCCGAGATCTACTACCCGGACACCCGGCTGTTCCTCAACACCAGCGTGATGATCTCCTCGCACAGCCAGCACGCGGCGGTCGGCCTGCCGAACGGCAACGTCTTCATCGCCGGCGGCTACGACAACGGGACGAACGTCACCAACGTCGCCGAGGTGTACTACGCGACCTCCGGCGCCTGGGGCCGGCTGACGAACATGCCCACCAACCGCGCCATCGCGCCGGCGGTCCAGCTCAACGACGGGCGCATCCTGATCTGCGGCGGCATCAACTCCTCGGGCATCCTCGGCTCCTGCGACGCGTACAACCCGACGACCGACGTGTGGAACGTCCCCGCGCCCGTGAGCATGCCGACCACGCTGCAGGGCCACACGATGACCCTGATGCCCGACGGCACCGTGCTGGTCGCCGGCGGCAACGACGGCTTCGGCGAGACGAACTCCAGCTACCTGTACGACCCGGTGGGGAACTCCTGGAGCACCGTGAACCCGCTGATCAGCGCGCGCTTCGGACACTCGGCGACGCTGCTGCCCAACGGCACGGTGATGATCTCCGGCGGCGTCCAGCAGGTGGCGCCGTTCCCGGGCTCGTCGGCGAACGCGCTGCGCACCGTGGAGTTCTACCATCCGTTCGTCGCGGCCTGGAGCGACAGCAGCGGCACCCTCAAGTTCAACATCGGGGCGCGCAGCTTCCACACCGCCACGCTCGCCCCGGACGGGAACGTCTACTTCTTCGGCGGCGCCAACGGCAGCATCGGCGCCGGCCAGAACACCGCGTTCTACACGAAGTACGAGACCGACTACTTCACCTCGTTCCCCGACGGGCGCGGGCGCATCACCCCGAGCGTGCGCCAGTCCACGATCACCTCGACGACCGCTTCGCCGTTCCTGCCGGGCACCAACTTCAACGCGACCGGCCTGCGCTTCCGCGGCGCCACCGAAGGCAGCGGCGGCGGCTCCGCGTCCGCCAACTCGTCGTTCAACTACCCGCGCCTGCTCCTGCAGAAGATCGACGGCGGCGGCAGCAGCGCCGCCGAGAGCAGCTCCGGCTTCATCGCCGACCTCACCTCCGAGATCCCGCTGAACCCCGCGAACCTGTCCACCCTGGACACCAGCCTGACGGTCGCGCTGCCGGCGACGAACGCCGGCCTGCCGTACGGCTGGTACATGACCTGGGTGGGCAACAACGACGTGCACTCCCTGAAGGCGCCCCTCGTCCAGGTCGGCCCGCCCAAGCCCGTCGCGCCCGTCACGAGCCTGGCCGGCGTCACGCTGAGCACCTCCGTGATCAGCTACACCTGGACCGGCGGCGGCGGCGCCGACGGCTACTCGATCTACTCGGCGACGAACGGCTACTTCCTCGGCGTGCAGCCGGCGTCGGCCCCGTACTTCATGCAGATGAACCTCCTGCCGAACACGACGGCGGGGATCGTCGTCGCGGGCTACACGATCACGGGCGACGGCCCGCTGACCGCGTCGGCGACGATGTACACGCTGCCGAACGCGCCGACCAACCTGCACATCTCGTCGGTGACCTTCGACACTCTCGCCCTGCTGTGGGACCCGAACGCCAACCTGCCGGGAACGATCTACGAGGTGGGGGAGTCGAGCGACGACTTCGCGACCTCGTTCTCCACGCCGGTCCCGTCGATCCTGGGCCTGACCGACACCTCGGTGACGATCACCCAGCTGCAGCCGAACACGACCTATTACTTCCGCGTCCGCGCCTACAACTCGGCCGGGCTCGCCTCCTCCTGGACCGCGTCCGTCTCGACGCTGACCCGCACCTCGGTCTCAGGCGTGGCGGGCACGGCCCTCACGCCGAACTCCATCCAATGGAACTGGGTCCCGGCCGGCTCGGTGATCAGCTACAAGGTGTACAACTCGACCAGCGGGCAGCTGCTCGCCACGACCCCGGGGAACACCTACCTCGACTCGGGCCTCGGCATCGACACCCCGCGCTCGATCTCGGTCACCGCGATCACGCCGGCCGGCGAGGGCCCGCTCTCGCCGCCGTCCACCGCCTACACGATGGCGGCGGCGCCGGGCTTCGTCCCGCCCGGCCTGACCGGCCTGACCACCGGCAGCTTCACGCTCCAGTGGGCGCCGAACGGGAACCCCAACGGCATCGACTATCAGGTCCTGCTGATCGACTACTCCAGCCCGACCGTCGCCCAGCTCAGCACCGCCACCACGAAGGCGTTCACCTACGCCTACGGCGGCCTGTTCTCCGCGACCCAGTACGCGGTCTACATCTACGGCGTCAACGGCGACGGCATCCTCTCGACGCCGCTGGTCATCGGCAGCACCTGGACGCTGTCCCGCACGCCGTCCAACCTGACGATCACGGGGACCAACCCGATCTCCGTCTCCGCCCAGTGGAACACGAACCAGATCTCGACGAACGCCTACTACCAGGTCAACTACTCGAGCGACAACTTCGTCAACGACGTCTCGACGGCCATCGCCCTCTCCGCCAAGTACACCGGCTCGACCGTCACGATCACGAGTCTGCTGACCTCGACCACCTACTGGCTGCGCGTGATGGCGGTGAACGCGAACGGCCAGCCGACCCCGTTCTCGAACGTGGTCGCGACGATCACCTTCAACGGCGGCGCGCCGCTGGGCTCGGTCGCCGGCGTCGTCAGCGCCCTGAACCCGTCGGTGTTCTCCGGGAACCTCGGCAACGGCCGCACGGTCCAGATCCGTTCGCCCGGCGGCTCCTTCCCGACGGACACGACGGTCATCATCTCGTCCTACGACGCGACCGTCCCGCTGTGCCCCGGCGGCATCAACGTGGCCTTCGCCATCTACGACACCCCCGCGCTCCAACCGACCTCGCCGATCTTCTTCACCGCGTCCTACCTCCCGGCCGAGCTCGGGGCCGTGCCGACCTCGCGGATCTCGCTCCAGCGCTATGACCCGGCCGACAAGACCTGCGTGCCGCTGAAGACGACCTTCGACGCCGCGTCGAGCCGCTTCACGGCCCAGCTGAACCACTTCTCGCTGTATCAGCTCGTCGCGGTGCCGCTGGCGACCGACACGGGCTCGCTGCGCATCTTCCCGAATCCCTATCGCGCCGCCACCGACAGCTACATCACCTTCGACAACGTCCCGCCCGCCTCTCGCGTCCGCGTGACCACCCTGCGCGGCGAGACCGTGCTGGACGCGGTCGCCGACGGGACCGGCCTGCTCACCTGGAACGCGTCGAACGGCGCCGGGCGCTCGCTGGCCAGCGGCCTGTACCTCGTCATCGTCGAGTCCGGCGGCTCCAAGAAGATCTCGAAGCTGGCGGTGGTCCGATGAGGAGCCCGCGCGCCGCCGTCCTCGTCCTCCTCGCGGCCTCGGTCCCGGCCGGGGCGGTGGACTTCGGCCGCGCGGCCGTCGGCACCACGGGCTCCGAGTTCCTGCTGATGGACGTGAGCGCCCGCGGCATCGCGATGGGCGGGGCGATGGCCGCCGTCAGCGACGACGCCTCCTCGGTCTACTGGAACCCGGCGGGCCTGGCTCAGGTCCCGCGCATGTCCGCCACCTTCATGCACGCGCAGTACGTCGCCGACATCTCCTACGACGCCGGCTCCTACGCCGCCCGCATCAACGACGCCTCCGTCATCGGCGCGGGCGTGCGCTACCTGGACGGCGGCTCGATCGCGCAGACGGACATCAACGGCGTGGGCCGCGGCACCTTCCACCCGCGCTCCTACGTGGGGGAATTGGGGTGGGGCCAGTCGGTGTACGACCTGTCCGACAGCGAGATGGACGTGGCGATGGGCGTCACCGCGCGCGCGATCCGCACCGACCTGGGCCTGAAGACGGCGAACGCCTACGGCGCCGACTTCGGCATCCAGTCCCGCTTCTACACCGCGACGATCCCGTACGACGTCGCCGCGGTCGTGCAGAACGTCGGCGTCGGCGCGAAGTTCGACCAGGTCCGCGACACCCTGCCGGTGCGCATCCGCCTGGGCGGAGCCGTGAGGCCGTTCAAGCCCTTGACGCTGACGGCCGAGGCCATCGCCCCGATCAACGACGCGCCGTACGGCGCCGCCGGCGCCGAGTGGGGCGTCGAGGTCGAGCGCGACATCAAGGGCTACGCGCGCGCCGGCTTCAACAGCCTGACGATGGAGTCGCTGGGCATCGGCTCGTGCCTGAGCCTGGGTTTCGGCGTCAAGCTGACCAACATCAGCTTCGACTACGCGTTCGTCCCGATGGGCGCGCTGGGCACCGCGACCCACCGGGTCTCGCTGAGCTTCAACCTGCCGGCGAAGGTCTCGCGCCGCTACCGCGAAAGGTAAGGACCCCTCCATGGACCCCCTCGAACCCGAACCCAAGCGCCCCGTCCCGCCGGCCCCGCCGCGCCCCGAGTGGCTGCAGCCCGCGCCGGCCGCGCCGCGCGCCCCGGGCGTGACGCCGATGATGGACTTCTTCCAGCGCCGCGTCGAGGCGCTGGAGCGGGAGCTCCAGCTCGAGCGCGAGCGCGCCGCCGCCGCGCAAGGGCTCCTGTCCCAGCAGGAGACGCTGCGCGGCGAGGTGGACTCCCAGCTCAAGGCGCTGACCGACCAGATCCGGCGCGAGAAGGCCGAGCGGGAGAGCGACGAGACGCGCTCGCACGCGCGCGGCCGCATCGAGTCGCTCGAGAAGCGGCTCGACGAGATGAACGCCACCTTCACGACCCTGCTGAAGGAGGCCGTCACCGGCCGCGGCGAAGGCCCGTCGGCCGGCGCGCTGGCCGCGGAGCTCGCCGCGTTCCGCGGCGCGCTGAAGGACTCGATGGACGGCGTCGCGCGCTGGCGGGGGGAGCTGCGCGAGCTGGCGACCCTGGTGCCGCAGGTGCAGGGCCTGGCCGAGCGCCTGCCCGCCGACGAGAAGGCCTTCGAGGAGAGCGTCGGCCGCCGCCTCGACGAGTTCGCCGCCCGCATGGCGCGCACGATGGAGGACTGGAAGCGCGCGCAGGAGACCGCGCGCTCCTCCGCCGACGAGCGCGCCGAGGCCGACGCGCGCGAGCGCTCCGAGCTCGCCCGCGCGTGGGAGACGCAGGCCCGCTCGCTGCGCGAGGAGTCGTTCAAGGACCGCGTCGCCCGCGAGGCCGAGGTCTCGCGCCAGGTCGGCGAGCTGGCCGCGCGCCTGGCCGAGATGGCCGCCGCGCAGGACGGCGCCGTCCGCGGCCACGACGCGGTGCGCGAGGGATTGGACCGCGTGATCGCGATCCTGACCGCGACGCCGAAGGCCAAGGACGCCGTCATCCAAGAGCTCGAGGCCGAGAAGGCCGAGCTGCTCAAGGTCCTGCGCGACCGCCAAGAAGCCCTGCGCCGCGTGGCCGACGAGCGCCGCGACGTCGAGAAGTCGCTGGGCGACTCGCTGGTGAAGGCCCTCGGCCAGCTCGAGGAGGAGCGCGCGAAGACGCGCGCCGCCCAAGCCCGCGCCGACGAGCGCGTCGCCGACGTCGAGGCGCTGAAGGCCCGCGTCGAGATGCTGGAGCGCTCGGTCGCCGAGCGCGACGAGCGCCTGCGCCTGGCCGCCGCGGGGCGCGACGAGCTGGTCAAGGCGCTGGTCGCGGAGTCCGAGAAGGTCCGCAAGGCCGTCGAGGAGCGCCGCGGCTCCGACGACGCCGCGGAGTCGGCGCTGATCGAGCTGCGCCGCCGCCTCGACGAGGAGGCCGCGCGCCGCGCGGCCGCCGAGGGCGCGGCCGTGGACTCGCGCGCGCAGATGACCGCGCTCGCCGAGCAGAGCGCCCGCGCGTTCACCGAGCGCGACGCCGTGCTCGCCCGCTTCTCGCAGTGGGAGAAGGAGCGCCAGACGCTCCTCGAGGCCCTGCGCAAGAAGGACGAGATGATCGCGCTGCTGTCGGCGACCTTCCAAGGCGCCCTCAAGAAGATCGGCTGACGCCCGCCGGGAGCGTTTGCTACGATGACGCCGTGAAGGCCGTCGTGCTCACCGCGTTCGGCGGAGCCGAGAACCTGGCGCCCGCCGTCGTCCCCGACCCCGTCCCCGGCCCCGGCGAGGTCCTCCTGCGCGTGCGCGCCTGCGCGCTGAACCACCTCGACCTTTGGATCCGGGCGGGCCTGCCCTCGGCCAAAGTCAAGCCGCCGTTCATCCTGGGCTGCGACGCCGCCGGCGAGGTCGCCGCGCTCGGCCCCGGCGTCTCGGGGCCCTCCGTCGGCGCGCGCTTCGCCGTCCACCCCGGCCGCTGCTGCGGGACCTGCGCGCCCTGCCGCGAGGGCCGCGAGTCCGACTGCGCCGACTACGGCATCATCGGCGCCTACGGCGGGCGCCCCGGCGCCTACGCGGAACTGCTCGCCGTCCCGGTCCAGCACCTCCTGCCGGTCCCCGACGGCCTGGGCTTCGCCGAGGCGGCGTCCCTGCCGCTGACCGCCGTCACCGCCTGGCACATGCTGAGCACGCTCGCGGGGCTGAAGGCGGGGGAGACCGTCCTCGTCGTCGGCGCGGGCGCGGGCGTGTCGGTCGCGGCGATCCAGGTCGCGAAGGCGCTGGGCGCGCGCGTGATCGCGACCTCCACCGACGCCGGCAAGCTGGAGCGCGCGAAGGCGCTCGGCGCGGACCTGACGATCCACCACCCGCCCGAGGACCTGGCCCGGACCGTGCGCAAGCTCACCGGCGGCGCGATGGCCGACGCCGTCTTCGAGCACGTCGGCGGCGAGGTGATCGGCGACGCGCTCAAGTGCCTGCGCCGCTCCGGCCGCCTGGTGACCTGCGGCGCGACCGCCGGTCCCGTCGCGCCGATCGACCTGCGCTACGTGTTCGACCGCCAGCTCAAGATCCTGGGCGCGAAGATGGGGAGCCTGGCCGAGATGAAGGCCGTGTGGGAGCTGGTGCTCGACGGGCGGCTCAAGGGCGTCGTGGACAAGACCTACCCGCTCGCCGAGGCCCGCGCCGCGCACGAGCGCCTGGCCGGCCGCGGCCACTTCGGCAAGGTCGTGCTCCTGCCGTGACGCGCGCGCTCCCGCTGTGGCTGCTCGCGGCGGCGCTCGCGCTGCCCGTGCTCGGCCTCACCTCGCCGCTGATCGAGGTGGACGACGCGCGCTACGCGCAGGTGCCGGCCGAGATGGTCCGGTCCGGCGACTGGATCCTGCCCACGCTCGACGGCACGCCCTACGTCGAGAAGCCGCCGCTGTGGTACTGGACCGCCGCCGCGTCGTACGAGGTCTTCGGCGTGTCCGAGGCCGCCGCGCGCCTCCCGATGTGGCTGTTCGGTCTGCTCGGCGTCCTGGGCGCGGGCTGGCTGGGGACCTGGCTGTACTCGGCCGCCGTCGGCCGCGCCGCCGCCGCGGCGACGGCCACCGCCGGCCTGTGGCTGTTCCTCAACCACAACATGACGCTCGACCTGCCGGTCAGCGTCTGCCTGCTGTGGGCCACGGCGCTCGCCCTGCGCACGCTGGCGCGGCCGGAGGACGCGCGCTGGGCCGCTCCCGCCGCGTGGCTGGCCGCCGCGCTCGCCTTCCTGAGCAAGGGCCTGATCGCCCTGCTCCTGCCCGGGCTGTGGGTCGTCGGGCTGTCCGTGCTGTTCCCGAAGCTGCGCCGCGGCGCGCTCAAGCTGCTGTCGCCCGCGGGGCTCATCCTCTTCGCCGCGGCGGTGGTCCCGTGGTTCGCGGCGATGCAGAGGCGCCGCCCGGACTTCCTCCACGTCTTCTTCGTCGAGCAGCACTTCCAGCGCTACCTGACGCCCAAGTACAACCGCGGCGCGCCGTGGTGGTTTTATCTGGCCGTGGTCCCCGCCGGGATGCTCCCTTGGACCGCGCCGTTCCTCGCCGGGATGTGGCGCGCGGCGCGCAAACCCTTCGGCCCCGACTTCCGCGGCCCGGCGCTCGGCTATTGGGTGCTCGGCGTGTGCGCGTTCTTCTCGACCTCGCACTCCAAGCTCGCCACCTACGCCCTGCCGGTGTTCCCGCACGCCGCGGTGCTGGCCGCCGCCGCGCTCGACGAGGGCCTGCCGGCCTGGGCGAAGAAGCTCTCGCGCGCGCTCGGCGTCCTCCTGCTCGCCGCGGCCGCCGCCGGCGCCGCCGCCGCGCTCGGCGGCTTCCTGCCCGCGAAGGTCTGGCCGCCGGCCGGCCTGCCGCCGCAGGCGCTGACGCCGCTGAGCGTCCTGCTGTTCGGCCTGCTCGCCGCGCTGGGCGCCGCCCAGCTGGCCGCTCCGTCGCTGAAGGCGCCCGCCGCGGCGCTGACCGGGGGAGGCGCGCTGGCGGGCGTGTTCCTGTTCGCCGGCCTGCGCCTGGCCGCGCCGCTCACCGGCGCGCGCGCCCTCGGCCTGGCCGTCGGCGCCGAGGCGCGCGCCGGGGACGCGGTCTGGACCTACGACAACTACCCGCACGGACTGCCGTTCTACGCCCGCCGCCCCGTCGACAAGATCGTCCAGTTCACCGGCGAGTTCCACTACGCCAAGCGCGACCCCGCCTTCGCCGACCGCTTCGGCGACGCGGACGCGCTGAAGGCGCTCCCGCGCGCGGGCGGCCGGACCTTCGTCGCGATGCACTCCGCGCGCCGCGAGGATTTCCTGGCCCTGCTCGGCGGCGGCGCCGCGTCCGTCGAGTCCTGGCAGGACTTCGGCGCCTGGTCCTTGGCGGTCGTCAAAGCCGCGCGCTGACGCACCTCGTCACGGGCCGGTGCGGCGGACGAGGGTGTGGCGCCGGTCCTTGGCCGCCGCGGTCACGCGCCAGCGGCGGTTGCCGCCCTCCACGAAGAAGGGCGTCGGATTGAACACCTGCAGCATGCCGCTCTTGAAGGTCTCCACGTCGCCGCTCGCCTCGGCCAGCGCCTGCAGGTCGGTCGCGTAGGTGCCCTTGGCGGCGCGGTGGGCCTCTTGGATCTGGGCGATGACGCTCAGGCCTTCCTCGGCCTTCAGGATGGCGTCCAAGTCCTCGCGCGTGGGCGTCAGCAGGCTGAACCAGTAGTTCGTCACGAACAAGGCGACCGCGAACGCCGCGGCGACCATGAAGACGAGCGCGCCGTCGGAACGCCGGGGACCGTCCTCCACGACGAAGGTGCCCGAGGCCATGTCGTGCAAGGTCCGGGTCTTCGGGTGGAACAGGGCGACCCAGAAGCCGAAGTTGCCGAGAGCGGCGCCGAGCAGCCAGACCACGGCGCGCGCCAGCGCGCGCAAGACGCCGGGCGGCACGCCGCCGGTCGCGACGACGCGCAGGCCGAGCAGTTTGTGGCCCGCGGTGCCGCCCGCCAAGTTGCCGGCGAACTGCCACAGCACGGCCAGGCCGGTCCAGACGGCGCCGTCGGCGACCAGGAACGAGTCGGGGACCGGTCGGGACAGCGGGCCGCCCCACACGTATACGGTCGCCACGGCGCCCAGCGCGAACGGGAGGGTGTCGAGCAGGTAGGCGACGAAGCGGTCGCTGAACCGGCCGGGCCGGAGCTCGGGGAGGGGGGCGTCCATGGCCCCCAGTATAGGAGGGCGCGCGTGGGAAATCAAGCTCCGCGCTCGGACCCAATCGCCCGTAGGCCCTTAGGGCCCCGGAAATGACCCCCGAGGACCCCTGGCAGGATGGGGGCATCACCGCTACAATCCTCATTATGAACATCAAGTCCCGAGCGATGCGCACCATGGCCGCACTGATCTCCTTGGCGCTCGTCCACGCGTCGTTCGGGCCGGCCGCCTGGGCCGCCGCGGTCAACACGGCGGTCAGCGGCTCGGTCGGCGACGCGGGCTCCTCCGCCGGCGCCTCGGTCAACTCGGCCGCCGCGGTCGCGGCGGTGCCGACCTCGGCCGTGATGCCGCTCACCTCGGCTCCCTCTCTGGTCGCCTTCGCCGCGCCGTCCGCCTACGTCTCGCCGATCGCCGCCGCGATGCCGGCCTCCGCGCTCACCGCCGGCGCCGCCTACCGCGGCGCGGCCCAGCCGGCCGCCGCCGTCCCGACGGCCCTGCCGGGCGCCTCGCTCCACGCTCCCGCGGCCCCGTCCCTGCACGCCGCGCCGGCCGCCTCCACTCCGGAGTCGGCGTCGGCCAAGACCGCTCCCGCCGCTCCCGCGCTCTCGGAAGTCTCCGCCGCCTCCATCGAGTCCGGTCCGCGCACCAAGTCCGCGGGCTCGCGCATCTCGCGCCGCTTCGCCGAACTGAAGGCCTACTTCGGCGGCAAGTCCGCGCAGACGACGCCGGCCGAGTCCGAGGCCGCGGTCCCCGCCGCGCTCACCGGCGTAGACACCAACGAACCCACCCTTTCCGCTCACACGAACGCGCTCGCCGCCTCTCCTAAGGACGGCGACAAGGTCGCGCAGTCGGGCGGCGACAACGCGCCGCCGGCGCCGGCCCCGCAGACGCCCGGCGACGACGGCAAGGACGGCAAGAAGTCCAACAAGGGCGCGCTGTTCGGCCTGGGCTTGGCCGGCTTCTCCATCATCGGCTACATGCTGGCGATGCAGGTGGGTCTCGAGGCTCAGGGCGTCGCGATGCCCCAGCTCACCGAGAACGCCTTCAAGGATTTCACGCTCCTCCCTCTCGTCACGGTCTTCGCCTCGATCGGCTCCATGATCGGCCAGCCGATGGCCAAGTTCTTCATCGACCACCTGGGGATGTCCAAGACCTTCTACGCGGCGCACATCCTGCGCGCGCTCTCGCTGGGCACGATGGTGGTGCTGTTCGGCACGGGCATGATGTCCATGCCGCTGATGATGGGCTTCTACCTGCTCAACGGCATCGTCACGGGCGTGGCGTCCACGGCCGAGGGCACGCTGCGCAAGCTGATCCTGGCCGAGAAGGGCGTCTCCATGCAGTCCTTCCGGACCTGGTGGCAGCTGCTGGCCGAGACGCTGGCGGTGCCGGCGCCGATCTTCTTCGGCGCGCTGGTCCACACGCTGGGCGCGGTCGGCGCCCCGATCGTCACGGCGGTGTACCCGGTCACCATCCTGCTGGGCCTGATGCTGGCCTACTTCCTCAAGATCTACCCGCTGAAGGATGTCAAGAAAGCCGCCGCCGCGGCCGACGCCGCCAACGCGGCCGCTTCGGCCGCCGCGACGCCGAACGCTCCGGCCCCGGCCAAGAAGGGGGTCTGGGCGGGCATCAAGGCCGCCGCGGGCAAGATCTTCTCCAACATGGAGGCGGGCAAGAACTACGTGATGAGCGTGCCTTACCTGAAGTACTCGCTCACGGCCGCGGCGGTGTTCGACCTGTTCAACGTGATCATCTACCGCCTCATCGCGCCGGGCTACGGCAAGATGACGGGCGGCGCGGCCGGCCTGTCCGCGGTGCAGGGCAACCTGGTCGGCATGTTCTCGCTGGGCGGCCTCCTGCTCTCGGTCGTCTTCCTGGCGCTGGAGTCCCGCGCGAAGGCCAAGGCGAAGAACGCGCCGCAGACGCCCGAGGCGGCGGCCGCGGCGGAGCGCTCGTCCATGCTGCGCTGGATGTTCGCCGGCGTCCCGGCGCTGGCCCTGCTGGGCCTGATGGCCTTCCACATGGCCCTGCCGCTGGCTCCTCTCATCATCGGCGGGACCAACTACATGCCGGCCTCGGTGTTCGCGGCGGCGCTGATCCCGTTCGGCTTCTTCCAGGTCGCGGCGTCCATCAAGCTGAACTCCTACTTCCAGGAGAAGCTGCCGCAGGACCCCGACAAGGTGCAGAAGGCGCTGGCCTTCTCCGGCTCGGTGATGACGGCGCTGTCCATCGTCACGATGCTGGCGATGCGCCCGCTCTTCTCCGCGGTGGACCTGTTCAACCCGTTCCCGTGGGTGGCCGGCGCGCTGATCCCGATCGCGGCGGCCCTCATCTGGATGCACCGCCTGCTCGCCAAGTCCACCACGCCGGAGGCCGTCGCGGCCGCCGACGCGCACCAGGGCGACGCGGCCCCGTCCAAGAACGCCGGCGCCTACGTCGGCCTGATCCTGGGCATCGTCGCCGCGGCGGTCGTCATCACGGCCCTGCCGATGATCCCGGGCGTGGCCGGCCTGATCGCCAGCCTGGGCGTGCTGGGCAAGTTCGCCCTGAACCTGGCGCTCACCGTCGCCTTCCCCGTGGCCGGCGCGCTGATCGGCCGCGGCAAGGCCGCCCCCAAGACCTCCAAGTAATCGCGCGGAAAAGGGCATAGGCCCAAGGACCCAGGACGCTCTGGGTCCTTGGGCACTTTTCCGTCTGGGTCTCGCGGCGCATAGTTCCTGGGTGGTTCGGTTCGGAGCCCCAATCCCCTGAAATCCCGTTGGAGGTACCGATGTTGCGCCGAGTCCCGGTCGCCCTGGCGATCGCCCTGACTGCCGTTCCCGCCTGGTCGCAGTTCACCCCGCAGGAAGTGAAAGCCGCCCAGTCAGACCCCAAGAAGTTCACGCTCGACGAGTCGACGCTCAAGATCTCAGCCGTCGGCCCCACGGTGGCTCCGGCCGACATCGCGCCGCCCGACGGCGGCGGAGGGGGGATCGGCGACGTCCTTCCCGTGCTCGACCAGATCATCAACACCGGCCAGAAGATCTGGAAGATCATCGCCGACAACCATCCGGTGGTGGACATCCACAAGCAGTACGCCACCGCCCTGCCCAAGGGCATGACCCACTGGTCCGACCTGGAAGGCTGGAAGCCGCCGAAGGGCACCATCTACGAGCTGAGCGCCAAGAACCTCTACGGCGTCCAGGTCATCCATGTCCGCTACCAGGTCCTGCGCACCTACGGCGGCAGCTACCAGGGCAAGGGCAAGTTCCTGACGGCCGTGACCGTCGAGCCTCTGCTCGTCGAGGTCGCCTGGGGCTACCACTACTCCATGGACAGCTCCGTCCCCGACACCAGCGTGGTCAACGTCGGCACCTCCGCCGACCCCGTCGCCGGCATGACCGCCACGCTGAACTGGCACGTCTCGACCTCGCTGAAGGACTCGCAGGGCCAGGGCCTGTACTTCCTGCAAGGCGACGGCGCCTTCAAGGAAGTCGGCGGCCCCTTCTCCAGCGAATCCCTCGAGAAGGCCAAGGGCGTCGCCAAGAAGATCGACGGCAAGCTGAAGTTCGACTGACCGCTCGCAGCGCTTGAACGGACGCCCCGGCGCTTCGCGCCGGGGCGTCCTTTATTCCACCCCGCAGAGATGCATCTGCAATTTATTCACTCTGGCAATCATTAGAATTTCCCTTTACAATGCCCCAATATGGGCTCCCCAGAAATCACGCTAATACGACTGGCCGAAAAGCATTAACGACAATTCCATGAAGCAACCACGAAAATGGAACCTGGAAACACATTCGAGCGCAGACTTGCTTGCGCTGTATGCCGACATTCTTGACGAACTGCAGAAGCGCAAGGTAGTACACAGCACGAATAATCCCGTTGCAAATTATTCCGAGAAACTCGCCAGCGAGGCCCTAGGATTGAAGCTAATGACGGAATCCACGAAGGGCTTTGATGGTATTGATGCAATCGGCAATAAATACGAAGTCAAAGGAAGACGCCCGACAACCAACAATCCTTCGCGCCAGCTAAGCATGCTCCGGGGGCTCAAAGATAAACATTTCGATTTCTTGGTGGGTATTCTCTACGAGGAGGACTTCCGAGTATCCCGAGGGTGCGTCATTCCTCACAACGTCATCCTTAGCCGCGCCCGCTTCTCGAACCATGCGAACGCACACATTTTTCATCTAACAGATGATGTCTGGAAGATCGGGGGGGTTAGGGATATCACGGACATTCTTCGTAGGGCCCAGAACTCGATTGCGTGATTCTCGCGCAAATCGAATTGCGATTGCTCTCCCACGAGCAGCATTGCGGGAACCGGCCGCAATAGCAAATGATTCCGACGCCAAAGTACACTGGGGATAAATCGAATGAAAAGAATAAATAGCTGGACAGAGCTGTTTGACCACTGGGAGCAGGAGGCGAACAAGTATTCAGCCCTAAAACGACTGCGCGACTATTATGATTTTCAACTCTCGATATTGACCGAACCCTATCACAAAGACCTCCAGGATTGGATCCAGACAAATGGTGCGGCAAAGATTACCCCAGAGGTAATGGATGCGCTCTATGCGAAGGTACGGCCCGCCGTCAAGGAGCTTGAACAACTGGTATGCGGAAACGATGCGCATGATAGTCGAACATTACAAGGACAGTTAATTCGCAGTCCGCCCCTCAAATGACGGGGGCGTCCCGGAGCAAGCAGTTCAATTTTGCGGGGCTCGGCAATCGCGAGCCGAACCCGGGCAGCAGAATCCACTTGACTTAAGATATTGCGACTGATATCATATATCGCAAGTTTCGCATATACCGCATATTTTCCAGGGAGTCGAGATGGATAAGAAATTCAAAGTAAAGCTGACTGGCCCCGGCCTTGACCTCGAGGCTCCAGTTTCAGAAGGGCAGGCCAAGACGATTTTCAATATCGCGTTTGGCACAGACCTGCATTCCGTCTCTGCGGCGCTCGCGCCGGCGCAACCGCCGGGCCAGCATGCCCCAATTCTGGGAGATAACCCTTCGCCCCGAGATTTCGTCGCAGCCAAAACGCCGATGACCGAGCAAGAGCGCCTGACCTGCCTTGCTTACTATTTATATAAGTACCGAAAGGTTGAAAAATTCACCTCGAAAGAAATTAAAGATCTCAATTCAGAAGCCGCTCAACCGAAGTTCAACAACACCTCATATACGGCTCGCGACGCTACGGACAGCGGCTATCTTGCAGCAGTGGGTGGCGGAAAGAAAATGTTATCGGCTCTTGGTGAAAGAGTCGTTGATGCGATGCCAGATCGACAACTCGTCGCGGACGTAATGAAGAAGTACGGCAAGAAATCCCGCCGGAAGTGAGGCGCCTCCATGGAACAGGATAAAGAAGTCGTTGCAATGGCAGCGGTGAGTACCGCGCTATCCGGACTAGACCCGGATTCGCGCGCGCGTGTGGTGCGGTGGGCAGCCGAAAGATTTCAGATTTCGGTAGCCGGCCCGGCAGGACTACACAAGGTAAAGGAGACTTCTCCGGCCGGAAGCGCGCATCCCACAGAAGCATCTGCCAGCTCCGGCGAGTACGCAGCGTTTAGCGATCTCTACGAAGCTGCGAATCCAGAGACAGAAGCCCAGCGGCTGCTGGTCGCGGGATATTGGTTTCAAGTCATCAGAAACATGAATGAACTCGAATCCCACAGTCTTAATAAAGAGCTCAATCATCTTGGACACCCGATTGGACATATGCCACACACTGTCGATGACCTCATGAACGCAAAGCCGCGCCTGATGATTCAACTAAAGAAGCAAGGGAAGTCTCGCCAGGCACGCCGGAAGTTCAAACTCACAACAGAAGGCATTAAGAAGGTTAGAGAAATGATTTCGGCAACAGCCACAGCTTAGCTTATGGATACAAAAGCTCTGGAATCACTCTTCGCAGGGCGACTACCAGCGGCGCTTGCCAGCGATTTGGTCACCCAGTTCATCCAGATTAGACAGGATGTCGCGACACGAACACTGGGGCGTTCGGCGCCCGGGAAATTCATTGAATCTCTCGTGCAGGCAATGCAGCATCTTGAACGCGGAGCTTTCGATAAGCAGCCGAATGTTGACGATTATCTAAAGAACCTTGAATCACGCGCTACGACCCTCCCGGACGGACTGAAAATCTGTGCATCGCGCATAGGGCGGGCCATGTACACCCTCCGTAACAAGCGGAACATTCTGCACAAGGGCGAAGTAGACCCCAACGATTTTGACCTCCGTTTTTTACTAGCCGGAACACAATGGATTACCGCAGAACTCGTCCGAACCTTTAGTGGAAGCACAATGCAGCAAGCTGGCGCTCTCGTAGAACAAATCGAAGCCCCAGTAGGTGCGTTGACAGAAGACATGTCAGGCCGACGCTTGGTGTACGCCAACCTCTCGGCAAAGGATGAGATTCTGGTTCTCCTTCAAAGCCATTATCCGACTGGCGTAAAATCGAAATCAATTCTTGAAAGTTTAAACCGACGGAACTCCGCTGCCGTAAAGAACGCGCTCCGAGCTCTCTGGCGGGAAAAACTCATTGATGGGCCGGTGGATGAAGTATACAGACTGACCGCACCCGGACTCCGGTCCGCCGTAATGATTATCCAAAACTCAATCGTCTAACCCTTCAGCTCAGATAAGGGACTACTTGAATTGATCCAATGAGATATTAGGAGCCGATAATTTCTATCCCAGATATGCCCAAAACCTACGAAGTGTGGGAGATCCTCTGGACGCAACGCGAGTACGGCGGCCCTTCTCAGGGGGCGGCGCCCAGCTATCATCTGACGCGAGAAGAGGCCGAGGCGTACAAAAAACAGCGGGAGGGGGACCGGTCGGATTGGCCGCCCAAGGACCCGATCTACTATGACGGGACGCCGCCGCGGCGGAAATTGGTGGGCAAGGCGGAGTACGAAAAGATCAAGGCGGGACGGTAGCCGTCCAAGCGTGGACAGGGCGCGCGGGTAAGAGCTACGATGGGGTCGTGAAAGTCGAGAAGATCAAGCAGTTCAGCGTGTTCATGCCGAACAAGCCGGGGGCGCTGAGCCGGCTGGCGCATCTGTTCTCGGAGCAGAAGATCAACATCCTGGGGATCGCGTCCGAGGTCCGGGACGACTCGGGGCTGGTGCGCATCGCGCTGGCGCACGACGCGGACGCCTCTTCCATCCTGTCCAAGGCCGGGTTCTCCTCGGTGGAGACCAGCATCCTGTCGGTGGAGCTGGACGACGAGCCGGGGCAGCTGCTCAAGATCGCCGACGCGCTGGGCGAGGGCAAGATCAACATCACCACGGTGTACGGCACCTCCGTGCCGGGCGCCAAGACCGCGCGCATCCTGATCGCCGTGCAGAACACGGACCGGGCTCTGACCATCATCGAGGAGCTGGCGCTGCGCGAGAAGGGGGCCTGACGGCCATGTGCCGCCTCTTCGCGCAGATCGCGCCGCGCGCCGAGGGCGCCCGCGACCTGCTGGTGGACGCGGACTTCTCTTTGTTGCGCCAGGCGCATGGCGACCCGGCCAATCCTCAGAAGGACGGCTGGGGCCTGGCGTGGTTCGGGACGGACGGCAAGCCGCGCGTGACCAAGTCCGGCGGCGACGCCGCGAAGGAAGCCGACCGCTTCAAGAAGGCCGCCGACTCGGCCGTGTCGCCCGTCGTGCTGGGGCACCTGCGCGCCGCGTCCAACCCGCACCTGGACGACTCGCACGCCCATCCGTTCGAGGACGAGGGCTGGGTGTTCATCCACAACGGCACGCTGACCATCGCCGACGAGGTGAAGGGCGCCCTGGGCGAGCGGAAGGGCCGGGTCAAGACGAACTCCGATTCCGAGGTCTATTTCCAGCAGTTCATGAAGCACCTGAAGGCGTGCGGGGACCCGTCGAAGGCGTTCGAGCTCTGCATCGAAGAGGACTGGCGCCTGTGGGCCGACTGCCGGGCGAAGTATCCCGACGCTTCCACGCCCTACACCGCCTTGAACGCCATCGCCTCCGACGGCAAGGGCCTGCACGCCCTATGCCACGCCAGCCGCAAGGGCTTGGCCGCGTGCGGGATCTTCCACCGCGACCAGCCGTGGGGCGTGATGAGCTTCGCCGTGCGCGGCGACCGCGTGGCGTTCGCCAGCGAGGGCGTGGACGGGGGGGAATGGACCCGCCTGAACCCGCCCGAGACGATTTCCGCCGTACCGAAGGGCTCCGGCGTGCAGGTGACGCGACGCGCGTTGACGCTGAAGAGCCCGCTCGGACCCGTACCGGAGGTCACCCGCTCATGAAGTTCCTCGCGGTCATCGCGCTCGTCGCCGCCTTGGCGTTCGTCGCTTATCAGCGCGGCATGTTCACGCCCGCGCCGCCGCCGCCTCCGCCCCCGCCGCCGCCGCCGGCCATCCTCAACGAGCCCGCGCCCGTCATCAGCGAGGTCGAGCTGCAGAAGGTGCTCAAGTCCGCCCAGGACCCCGAGCCCAACGTGCGCTGGGAGGCCGTGGTGTTCCTGGACAAGGTCAAGGCGCCCCAGGCCATGCCGCTGATGCGCGAGATGCTCCAGAAGGACATGGAAGCGTCCCTGCGCATCAAGATCATCGACCTGCTCGCCAACCGCAAGGGCGAGGAGGTCCTGACGGCGCTGGTCGCCTCGATGAAGGACCAGGAGCCCGAGGTGCGCCTGGAGGCGCTGAAGGCGCTGGAGAAGATCGGCAACTACTCGGTGGCCGGCGCCATCACCGAGGGACCCCTGCGCGACAGCGAGGAGAGCGTGCGCCTGCAGGCCATGCGCACCCTCAACAGCCTGCAGGACAAGAAGCAGAAGGAGATCGAGGAAGCGCGCGTGCGCTACGAGCAGGACAAGGCCGCCGCCGAGGCCGCCGCCCGCGCCGCCCAGAAGAAATAAGCCGTGCACAAAGCCCTCGCCCTCGTCGTCTTCCTGGCCGCGGCCGCGTACCTGGCCCGGGAGTACATACGGCCCCCGGCGCCGCCGCCGCTGCCGGCCGAGCCGCCGGTCGCCGCCGCGATGAAGGACCCCGGACCCGCGTTCTCCGAGCGCGAGGTCGCCAAGGTCCGCCAGTCGCTGACCGACCCCGACCCGGCCGTGCGCTGGGCCGCCGTCCAGCTGCTGTACAACGTGCGCGACCCCAAGCTGGGTCCGGCGCTCGAGAAGATGATCTCGGACGACCCCGACCCCGAGGTGCGCATCAAGATCGTCGGAATGATGAAGGGCCGCGAGGAGCTGGTGCGCC
>JACQBB010000043.1 GCA_016194625.1 Elusimicrobiota bacterium
CGCGGGCCGCAAGGCCGAGGCGGCGGTGTCCCTGCGCGCGGCCGTCGCGGCGGACCCGGCGGACCTGGAGGCGGCGCTGAGCCTGGCGGCGGCCGAGCCGGGGGCGGCGTCGCGCGCGGCGCTGGCGCGCGCGCTCGCGGCGTCGAAGGCGCCCGCGCGGGCGCCGGCGCGGCTCAGGGCCGAGGAGCTCCTGAAGGGACGGTGACGTCCCAGCCGCATTTGCGCTTCAGCATCGCGTAGAAGCCCGCGTCGGTCGGGTACAGGACGTCGGACCCGCCGCCGTCGGCGTCCTGCTTCCACACCTCGGCCGGCGAGAAGCGGCAGGTCTTCGCGCCCCAGGTCGCGACGGCGAGCTTCTTGATCCCCCAGACCACGGCCGAGCGCGGGGTGTCGCCGCGCTGGTCGGAGCGGATCATGATCCCGGAGCCGGAGTAGCGCAGCGCGGCGAACCGGCGCGCGTGGCGGTCGGGGTTCGCGTCGATGGGGCCGAGCTCGGCCAGCGGGCCGCCCGCGACCTCCTTCGTCGCCGCGTCGAAGAGCATCGTCTCGCCGGTCGGCAGCGCGACCTCGTAGGCGGCTCCGCCGGGAAGCAGGCGGATCGCGGGGACCACGCGCCGCGGCAGGAAGACCAGCTCGGTCAGCATGCTGTTTGCGCTGTCGTCGGCGCCGGCGTCCGGCGACGCCCACTCGTAGACGAGCAGGCCGAGCTCGCGGCGGGCGCGGCCCGGGGCCATGAACTCCCACTGGCGCTTCACCGCGCGGCCGAACGGGTTGACCCGCGGCGAGGCGGAGTTCGTGAGCTGGAACCCGTGGACCTCGGCCTCGTTGACGCAGAGCTGGAGGCCGCCGTCGCCGGGCGCGCTCGCGAAGACGCAGGAGGCCGCGCCTCCCGGCTCGTCGGCGGCCGGCGGGAGCGCGGTCCGGTAGGCGGGAGGGACGCGCGCGTCCTCCTGCGCGGCGCGGACGAGCGCGCGGGCGTCGTCCGCGGCGGCGGCGAGCTCGTCGGCGCGGGCGGGCAGCGCGGCCAGCAGGAGGAGGAGGGTCAGGCGCACGGCGTCAGGCCCGGATCGGGTCGGCGCCTTCGCGCACGCCGCCGTCTTCGTCGCCGCGGCCGTCCTCGTAGCCCAGGCGCTTGATGAGGTCCTTCAGGCGGGCTTCCTCGCCGTCGGTGTTGTACAGCGCGATCAGGTGCTCGAGGTAGCGCAGCGACATGCGGCCGATCTGGTCCTCGGGGTGCTTCTTCAGCCAGAAGGTCAGCGTGCCCTGGAGCACGGCCAGGCGCTCGCCCTTCGGGTCCACGGCCTTCAGCCACCAGTACTGGACGCGGTAGGCCTCCAGCTCGCCGTCGATCACCCGCTTCGGGTCCAGGCGGCCGGCGGCGCGGGCGCGCGCGTGCGCCGCCTCGTGGATCATCGTCGCGTACGAGAACGCCTCGCCCAGCCGCGTCGCGATCAGGATCATGCGCCGGTTGAGCTCGACGATCCCGCCTTCCAGCTTGTCCTTCGCGTAGCGGAAGACGCCCATCTGGTTCTCGGGCATCGCGCCCGTCCGGTCGAAGTCGAGCCGCTTCTCGCGGCGCAGGGACTGCGCGTACAGCAGGGCGGCCTCGACGTCGGCGGGCGGGACCTCGCGGGTCGTCATCTTGTAGTGGTCCCAGCGCTGCTCGGCGGTCTTGATCATCCCGTCGACGGTGCCGGGGCGGCCGTCCACCGGCTCGCGGTCGATGCGCGGCAGGCCGCGGCCGACGGCCGGGGTCTCGCGCTGGACGGCCTCGAACAGGCTGGCGGCGCCGAAGTGCAGCGCGGCGTCGGGGGTCGCGGGCGCGGCGACGGCGTCGCGCAGCTTGTCGGCCTGGTCGCGGATCAGCGCCGGGTCCACGCGGTCGGGCCCCTTCTCGCCGGCGGGAGCGTCCGGCGCCGCGTAGGCGGGCGCGTCGGAGGCCCGGGAGGGGAGCGCCAGGGCGAGGGCGGCCGCCAGCAGGTACCAGGAACGGCTCATGCCCCTAGTATAAGCGCTCTCGGCCCGACGACGGACGGGCCCTCGGGCCCACCGATGCCTAGGCCTTTCGGCCTATCTCGGCCTTATAGGGCAGGGCCTGGTAGTGGTCCTGGAGCGGCTTGACCGACATCGTCGCGCCCTGGAGCACCGAGATCGCGTGGACGGCCGCGTTCACCGAGCGGATGTTGGTGATGCACGGGATGTCCAGCTCGAGCGCGGTGCGGCGGATCGCGTAGCCGTCGGCGCGCGCGCGCTTGCCCGACGGGGTGTTGATGACGAGCGAGAGGTTGCGCTGCTTGAGCAGGTCCACCACGTCGGGCTTGCCCTCGCCGATCTTGGCGACGCGCTCGGACGGCATGCCGTGGCGCGTCAGGAAGTCGGCGGTCTCGCGCGTCGCGACCAGGGTGAAGCCCATCTGCCTCAGCGCGCGGGCCACGTGCAGGATCTCGGGCTTGTCGCCGTCGCGGACCGACAGGAACACGGAGCCGTTGGTGGGCAGGGACAGGCCGGCGGCCTCCTGGCTCTTGGCGAAGGAGCGCGGGAA
>JACQBB010000044.1 GCA_016194625.1 Elusimicrobiota bacterium
GTGCTGGGCTCGCTGTACCCGTTCGAGAGCGTGCTCGCCGCCGTCGCCCACGACCTGACGCCGGTCGTCGCGTCGCTCGAGTCCGCGAAGCGCCTCGTCGAGGTCGCGGTGCGCCTGCGCCGCCGCGTGGACTGCCACGTGAAGGTGGACACCGGCATGGGCCGCATCGGCGCGGGTCCCGACGCCGCGCTCGGCGTCGTGCGCCACCTGGCGGCGCTGAAGGCGGTGCGGGTCCAGGGGATCTACACGCACCTGGCCTGCGCCGAGGACGACGCCGCGTTCACCGCCGAGCAGCTCAAGCGCTTCCGCCGCGTCGTGGACGCCCTGTCGCGCGAGGGCCTGCGGCCGCCGCTGGTGCACGCGGCCAACTCCGCCGGCGCGATGCGCCGTCCGGCGTCCCGCTTCGACCTGGTGCGCCCGGGCCTGGCGGTGTACGGCCTGTTCCCCGGCTTCGAGCCGGCGCTGACGCTCAAGTCCAAGATCGTGTTCCTGAAGACGGTCCCCAAGGGCGCGACGGTCTCCTACGGCGCGACCTGGCGGGCGAAGCGCCCGACGCGGGTCGCGACGCTGCCGATCGGCTACGGCGACGGCTACTCGCGCGCGCTGTCGAACCGCGCGTCGGTGCTCGTCGGCGGGCGCCGCTGCCCGGTGATCGGCCGCGTGACGATGGACCAGACGATGGTCGACGTCAGCGCCGTCCCCGAGGCCCGCGTCGGCGTCGACGCGGTCCTGCTCGGGCGCCAGGGCGGCTCCGCGGTCTCCGCGGGCGAGCTCGCGCGCTTGTGCGGCACGATCCCCTACGAGACCGTGACCTCGCTGTCGTCGCGCGTGCCGCGGGTGGGGGTGGCGTCGTGAACGCGATCCTCGAGGCGGTGTTCGGCGGCTTCGGCAAGCAGATCCTGGGCGCGTCGGAGAGCATGGGGCACTTCGTGTTCCTCGTGCGTTCGACCTTCCTGTGGATGGTCCGCGCGAAGATCGAGTGGCGGCAGACGCTGATCCAGATGGTCCGCATCGGCGTGGACTCGCTGCCGGTCACCGCGATGACGATGTTCTTCACCGGCATGGTGCTCGCTCTGCAGTCCGGAGCCACGACCAAGCACTTCTTCAACGTCCCGCTGTTCGTCGGCACGGTGGTCTCGTTCTCGATCGTGATGGAGCTGGGGCCCGTGCTGACGGCCGTCGTCGTGTCGGGCCGCGCCGGCGCCGCGATCGCGGCCGAGCTGGGCACGATGAAGGTCACCGAGCAGATCGACGCGCTGTACACTCTGGGCACCGACCCGGTCCGCTACCTGGTCATCCCGCGTCTGCTCGCGTTCCTGTTCGTGCTGCCGCTGCTGACGGTGATCTCGGACTTCACCGGCATCGTCGGGGGCCTGTTCGTCGCGCGCGTGAAGTACGACATCCCGACCATCGTCTACTGGCACGACATCATCGACAACATGCAGGTGAAGCACTTCGTGCACGGCTTCCTGAAGACCTTCATCTTCGCGTTCCTGGTCTCGATGACCTCGTGCTACAAGGGCGTGACCACGCGCGGCGGCGCCGAGGGCGTCGGCAAGGCGACCACGCAGGCCGTCGTCATCAGCATGGTGCTGGTGCTGGTCATCGACTACTTCGCGACCGCGCTGCTCAACGCGCTGGGGATCACGTGATCGACGCCGCGGGGGTCATCAAGAGCTTCGGTCCGCGCACCATCCTGCGCGGCATCGACCTGAAGGTCGAGACCGGCGAGACGATGGTCATCATCGGCGGCTCGGGCTGCGGCAAGTCCACCTTCCTGAAGTGCGTGATCGGCCTGCACGCCCCCGACGCGGGCACGATCGTCGTCGACGGGCTGGACATCACCAAGCTCAAGACCGAGCACGAGATCTCCGACTACCGCCGCCGGTTCGGCTACCTGTTCCAGGAAGGCGCGCTGTTCGACTCGATGACCGTCGCCGAGAACATCACCTTCGGCCTGAAGTACCTGACCGACATCCCTCAGTCCAAGTACCGCAAGATCGCCTCGGACTCGCTGGCGCTCGTCGGCCTGAAGGACGTCGAGGACTTCAAGCCGTCGGAGCTGTCGGGCGGGATGAAGAAGCGCGTCGCCCTGGCCCGGGCCATCGCGGCGCAGCCCCAATACATTTTGTATGATGAGCCCACCACCGGCCTCGACCCGATCATGTCCGACGTCATCAACGACCTGATCCTCGACCTCCAGAAGACGCTGAAGGTGACGGGCATCGTCGTGACGCACGACATGAAGTCGGCCTACAAGGTCGGCGGCCGCATCGCGATGTTCCATGAGGGCCGGGTGCTGCAGGTCGGGACGCCGGACGAGATCAAGAACACGAAGGACGCGGCCGTCCATCAGTTCGTCGAAGGGCTCAGCCAGGGACCGATCAAGATGAAGCTCAAGGAGTTCGACACGGACGAGGTCCACGCCCAGCGGAGGACCGCCTAGTGCTCTCCCTCGAGGCGAAGGTCGGCGCGTTCGTCCTGACCGGCCTGGTCTGCATCGCGACCGCGATCTTCCTGCTCGGCGACTACACCTTCGAGCGGCGCTACACGGTCTACGCGACCTTCACCGACGTCGCGAACCTCTCCAAGGACGCGCCCGTGAAGCTCGCCGGAGTGGAGATCGGCAAGGTCAAAGGACTGATCCTGGAGGACCACCACGCGAAGGTGGTCATGGCCATCCGCTCCGGCGTCGACATCTACAACGACTCCGAGTTCGAGATCGGCTCCACCGGCATCATCGGCTCCAAGTACCTGGCGATCAACCAGGGCCACCCGTCGGCGGGCGTCCTCCCCGCGGGCTCGGTCGTGCGCGGCGTGGACCCGGTCTCCATCGAGAAGTCGCTGAACACCGCGCTCGGCAAGCTCGACAAGCTGCTCGCCAGCCTGACCGAGGAGGGGCCGCGCGGCAGCCTCACCGACAACCTGCGCGAGACCGTCGCCAACGTCCGCGACATGACGGCGAACCTCAACGACCTGATCGAGACGACCAAGCCCAAGCTCGAGAAGTCGCTGGAGCGCACCGACGACATCACGAAGAAGCTCGACGAGCTGCTGGGCAAGTCCAACCAGATGATGGCGGGACTCTCCACCGACAAGGGCGCCGTCGGCGCCCTCCTCCACGACGAGAAGGTCAAGGAGGACGTCAAGCAGACCATCGCCGACGTGAAGGAGGCCGCCAGCACCGCCAAGGACGTGTTCGGCCGCATCACCCAGTTCCGCGTGTACTGGAACTACGACTGGCGCTACGACTCGCTGGCGCGCACCTCGCACTCCGACATCGGCCTGAAGATCTACCCGCGCGAGGGCCGCTACTACTACGGCGGCGTCGCCAACATCGCCAACCTCAACGACGCCCCGCGCGGCCACCAGCCCGACTACACCCAGCCCAACCGCGTGGACGGCCTGCTCGGCTGGGAGCTCGGCCCGCTCGACGTGGCCGTCGGCGCCATCCGCTCCGCGGGCGGCGCGCGGGCGACCGTCACGCCGCTGTACAAGGACCCGTTCTGGGGCCGCTTCTCGGTCACCGCGCAGGCCTACGACTTCGGCCGCAACCGCGTCGTCAACGGCAAGGTCTTCGACAAGCCCGCCTACGACGCCGGCCTGCTCGCCAAGATCAACGACTACGTCGGCCTGGGCGCGCGCGTCGAGGACATCGCGCTGGTCAAGCGCGTGATGGCCTGGGCGAACGTCCACTTCGAGGACCGCGACATCGCCTACATGTTCGGCATGGCCACCTTCGGCGCCGCCGGCACCAAGGGCCGGTCTAAGAAGTAGCGGCGGCCGTCCCGCCCCGACGCCGCGCGCCCCGCGCGGCGTCCCTGAAGCGGAAGCCCAGGTCCTTCTTCTTCAGCAGCGCCGCCAGCGCGTCCTTGAGCACGCCTTCCAGACGGCCGTCGGGATATTTGTGGCGGAGCAGCGATTGGGCGCGGCGCAACAGCTTGTGGAACTCGGCGTCGGCCGAGAACGACACGCGGATGTCGTGGATGCGGATGGAGGCGTTGGGCGCGACCGGGAGGGGCTGGGGGAGCGGCGGGAGCGGCGGCGGGACGGAGGCGGCTTCGGGAGTCGGTGTCATGGGCGCCGCGGAGCGTTCCACCTCGAATAACGACGCCGGATTCGACGGCGGGGCTTCCGATGCCGGGACGATGGGGCCGCAGTAGCGGATCACGTCGCGCTTTCTGTTCTCCGGTTGCCGTCCGGCCAGGAGCGCCTGGACCTGCCACTTGCGCAGGCCGATGCAGCTCTTCACGAGGGCGGCGGCGTCCGGGCCGCCTAAGAACGGATGCAATTGAGAGATCGTCTCGAGGCTCAGCTTCCCGTCGCGGAACAAGACCGAGATGGGCGGGAATTTCTTGATCGCGCGCGCCGCGCGGATACGACGGTAGGCGGCGTCCTCGGAGAGGCGCAGTTGATAGACGCAGAATTCGAACAGCGAAACGCCCGTTTTGTGCGGGGCCAGCCCGCGTCGGTCGATCTCGGCGAGATGTTCGACGAGGTCGCACGAAGACGCGCGCTCGATGCAGGCGAGCGCCTTCGTGCGGAAGATCAGTTCATCGTCGGTCAGACGGCAGATATCCACATTATCCACAAGCAAAACTGGTGCCGGCACCAGTTGGCATGGAATATACGGCGAAGGGGGGCGGAAAGTTCCGTCGCGTGGCGAGGCGGAGAGCGCGGTTCGATGGATCGGAAGGACGCGACCGCTGCCGTGATGCGGAAAACGACATCGTCGCAAGGCCGCCGATCACGGAACTATCCGGGGGGCTTCATCGTAAGATGGGCATGACCCCGCCCGCCACCCCTTGTCGAACACCTGTCCGAATGCTACACTCCCGGCTATGGCCCGCCTGAAGACCGTCTATCGCTGCCAGCAATGCGGCAACTCCGCCTCCAAGCCGATGGGGCAGTGCCCCGGCTGCGCGGAGTGGAACACGATGGTCGAGGAAGTGATCGAGACGCGGCCCGAGGGGCTCGTCGAGGCGGTCGCGGCCTCGGCCGGGCGCGGGGCGCTGAAGTGGCTTGACCCTCATGGTGAGGAGCGCAGCAAAGCTGCGCGTCTCGAACCATGAGGCCGGGGAACATCTCATCCTTCGAGACGCGCGCCAAGGCGCGCTCCTCAGCCGTCCTCTACGCGACGGGCGAGGAGTCCCTGCGCCAAGTCTCCGGCCGCGCCAAGCGCCTGGGGCTGGCGCCCGACAAGCTCTACCTCGTCTCCGAGACCAACCTGGCCAAGATCCTCGCGACGATGGAGTCGGTCAAGCCGTGGACGGTCGTGCTCGACTCGGTGCAGACGGTCTCGCACCCGCAGCTGGCCTCCAGCCCCGGCTCCGTCGGCCAGGTGCGCGAGTGCGCGGCCGAGCTGGTGCGCGCGGCCAAGGCGCGCGACACGGTCGTGTTCCTGCTCGGCCACGTCACGAAGGACGGCTCGCTGGCGGGCCCCAAGGTGCTCGAGCACATCGTGGACACGGTGCTGTACTTCGACACGGAGCGCCACGACCTGCTGCGCGTCCTGCGCGCGCACAAGAACCGCTTCGGTCCGACCGACGAGCTGGGCCTGTTCGAGATGGGCGAGAAGGGCCTGCGCGAGGTGACCGACGCGGCCTCGTTCTTCCTGGAGGACCTGGGCCGCGGCGCGGCGCCCGGGCGCGCGGTGTCCGTCGCGCTGGAGGGCTCGCGGCCGATGCTGGTCGAGACGCAGGCGCTCGTGGTGCCGACGAAATATCCGCTGCCGCGCCGGATGGCGACGGGGCTGGACCTCAACCGCGTGCTCGTCCTGCTCGCCTCCATGGAGCGCCACATCGGCCTGCGCCTGGAGGACCGCGACGCGTTCGTGAGCCTGGCCGGCGGCCTGCGGCTCAAGGACCCGGCGCTCGATCTCGCCGCCTGCCTGGCCGTCGTCGGCTCGGCGCGCGACAAGGCGGTGCCCGCGGACATGGTGCTGCTGGGCGAGGTCGGCCTGCTGGGCGAGGTCGGCCGGGTGCCCCAGCTGGAGTCCCGCCTCAAGGAGGCCGCGAAGGCCGGCTTCAAGCGCGCGCTCGTCCCCGGAAGAGCGGTCAAGGACCTGAGCCGCGTCCCCGGACTGACGGTCACCGGCGTCGAGGACCTGCGCGCGGCGGCGGCGGCGGCCTTCGGCGGACGCGGCGAGGACGACGAAGCCTGACCGCCCGGGTCGGGATTTCGTACAATACCTCATCATAACGCCGTAGCCGTCCCTTAATACCCGCCGTCATATCCCGTCGTACGGAGTCCATCATGTATACCTGGCTGTTCCGCCTCGGCGTCCTCGTCGCCTGTCCCGCCATCGTCTACTTCGCCAAGATCGCCCCGAACGCCGTCGGCGTCGCCATCGGCGTCGGCGTCGGCCTGCTGATGATCGTCATCGAGTACGCCGTCGCCGAGGTCAACCTGCTGACGATGATGGGCGGCGCGCTCGGCGCGACCGCCGGCGTGATCTTCGCCCGCGCGGTGGACTACGCGGTGTTCCAGATCGGCAACGCGGGCCTCAACGACGTGTGGGACCGCTACTCGGCGCTGCGCTTCTTCGTCTTCGGCGTGCTCGGCCTGGTCATCGCGGTGCGCAAGTTCCCGGAGCTCGACGACCTGGACAAGGACCTGCTCAAGATGGGCAAGAAGCGCGGCGCCCAGATCAAGATCCTGGACGCCGACGTGATCATCGACGGCCGCGTCGCCGACGTGGTGGACACGCACTTCCTGGCGGGTACCATCGTCGTGCCGCGCTTCGTGCTGACGGAGCTGCACCGGCTGGCCGACGCCGAGGACCCGCTGAAGCGCGCCCGCGGCCGCCGCGGCCTGGACATGCTCGCCCGCCTGCAGGAGAACCTGGCCGCGCCGGTGAAGATCCTCGACAAGGACGTCCCCGACGTGCGCGAGATCGAGGGCAAGGTCGTCAAGCTCGCCCGCGAGATGGGCGCCCGCATCGTCACCACGAACTTCAACGTCAACAAGGTCGCCAGCCTCGAGGGCGTGATCTGCCTGAACATCAACGACCTCGCCACCGCGCTGAAGACCGTCGTCCTGCCCGGCGAAGTCATGTCCGTCTTCGTCATGAAGGAGGGCAAGGAGCGCGAGCAGGGCGTCGGCTACCTGGACGACGGCGCGATGGTCGTCGTCGACGACGGCCGCCGCTCGATCGGCAAGCGCGTCGAGGCGACGGTGACCTCGATCCACCAGACCTCGAACGGCCGCATGATCTTCGCCAAGGCTCGCCCCGCGGAGAAGCCGACGGTCGCCTGATGCGCGCCGCCGCGATCGTCGTCTCGGGCGGCTCCGGCTCCCGGATGGGCAAGCCGAAGCAGTTCCTGCCGCTGGCGGGCTCGACGGTCGCCGAGTGGTCGTTGAAGTGCTTCGCCGGCATGCCCGAGGTCGAGGCCGTCGTCCTCGTCCTGGGCGAGGACGCGATGAAGGAGCACGGCGCGCGCCTGGCCGGCGGCAAGGTCAAGGTCGTTCCCGCGGGACCCACGCGCATGGGCTCCGTGCGCAACGGCTTCGCCGCGGTGCCCTCGGGCGTCGAGGTCGTCGCCGTCCACGACGGCGCGCGCTCGATGATCACCCCCGAGGTCGTCCGCGCGACGCTGGCCGAGGCGGCGAAGTCCGGGGCGGCCGTGGCGGCGGTCCCGGTGAAGGACACCTTGAAGCGCGTCCCCAAGGGCGGCGCCGCCGTCGCCGAGACGCCGGACCGCGCGCAGTTCTGGGCCGCGCAGACGCCCCAGTCGTACCGGTATTCCGTGCTGAAGGAAGCCCTGGAGAGGTTCAAGGACGACGCCGACGCCACCGACGAGAGCCAGCTCGTCGAGCGCTGCGGTCACCCCGTGGCCGTCGTGCCGTCGAGCTACGAGAACTTCAAGATCACCACGCCGGAGGACATGACCATGGCCGAGGCCATCCTCGACGCCCGCGCGGGCGGCCCGCGCGTCAGCAAGACGGGCTTCGGCTTCGACATCCACCGCCTGGTCGCGGGGCGCGAGCTGTGGCTCGCCGGGGTCAAGCTCCCTCACGACAAGGGCCTGCTCGGCCACTCGGACGGCGACGCCGTCCTGCACGCCGCCTGCGACGCGGTGCTCGGCGCGCTCGGCCAGGGCGAGATCGGCATCGCGTTCCCGCCGTCCGACCCGAGGTTCAAGGGCATCTCCTCGTCGAAGATCGTCGAGCACACGCTCGCCAAGGCCGCCGACGCCGGCGCCGAGATCGTCCACCTCGACTGCACGCTGATCGCCGAGGAGCCGAAGCTCAAGCCGCACTACGAGGCCTTGAAGGCCTCGCTGGCGGAGCGTTTCCGCCTGCCGCCGTCGCGCGTCAGCCTCAAGGCCAAGAGCCACGAGGGCCTGGACGCGATCGGACGGGGGGAAGCCATCTCCTGCCACGCCGTCGCCACCGTGCTCGCCCGCTGACGGCCGCGTGGAGACGCTGCTCCTCGTCCTCACCAACGCGATCGGCGGCTCCACTTACGCGGCGACCGCCGTCGTCCTGAGGGGCTTCTCCGACCGCGACGCGGCGTTCCTGCGCATGGGCGCGTGCGTCCTGCTGTTCGCGCCCGTGCTGTGGCGCGCGCGCCGGCGCCTGGCGGCGCTGCCCGCGCCGGTGTGGGGACGCCTGGTCCTGGTGGGCCTGTGCGGCTACGCGCTGCCGCTGGCGCTGGGCAACCTCGGCCAGACGCTGTCCACCGCGAGCTCGGCGGCGCTGTTCATCGGGATGGAGCCGGTGACCATCGTCCTCCTGTCCGGCCTGTTCCTGGGCGAGCGGCTCACCCTGCTGAAGCTCTTCTCCCTGGCGGCGGGCCTCGCCGGGGCGCTGCTGATCGCCTTCCAGGGCCCGCCGCGACTGGGCGCGGCCCTCTCCGGACGGATGATCGGCGACCTGGTCCTGGCGGCGACGGGCGCCAGCTGGGCGCTGTATTCGGTGCTGGGCAAGGGCGTGCTCGACCGCGTCGAGCCGCTCGACTACACGGCGGTCACCACCGTCGTCTGCTTCCTGGGCGTCGCGGCCTGGGCCGCGCCGGGGTTGTCTCCCGCGGCGTGGCGCGCGGCGCCGCCCTCGGCCTGGGCGGGGCTCGCCTATCTGGCCGCCGCCGGTTCCTTCTTCGGCGCCTGGATCTGGAACGCGGTCTTGCGCGACTGCGAGGCGTCCAAGCAGGCGAACTTCATCTTCCTGCAGCCGCTGTTCGGCGTGGCGCTGGGGGCGGGACTGCTCGGCGACCCGTTCACCCGCTGGAGCGCGGCGGGCGGCGCGCTCGTGCTCGCCGGCATGTGGGCCGCGACCCGGTCCTGAGCTACGGGTAGACGGCGCCGGTCCCGACCTGGATGGTCTGCGGCCCCGGAACCGTGCTCGTCGGCAGCCAGAGCAGGAACCACAGCGTGCGCTTCCCGCCGACGGGGATCGAGACTCCGCTCTGGTCGCCCGCGAACGGGCCGCCGAACCCGCCGGCGGTGGTCGTGCTGGGGAGCAGCGGGGTCTTGAAGTCCGAGAGCGTCGGCGGCGACGCGTTCCACACCGCCTGCAGCACCGCCGTCTCGATCCCGGAGGAGGTCGCCAGCGTCCACGGCTCGTTGGCCGCGGTGGTGGTGCTGGCCCACATCGCCAGCGTGACCGGGAGACTGCCGGTGTTCACGATCTCCAGGGAGCTGGTCGCGATCGTGTAGCGCGACGCCGCGGCGTCGAGCGTCCCGAACGACAGGTTGAAGATCGACGGCGACAGGTCCAGGTTCAGGGGCTCGAGCGACACGTAGTTCGGCGCGCCCGCCCAGTTCAGCGACGCGACGCGGAAGTACCAGGTGGTGCCGTACGAGAGGCCGGTGATGGTCAGCGTGCTCGCGGCGGCCGAGTAGGCGAGCGAAGAGAGCGTCACGCCGCCGGGCGAGGCCGCCCCGAAATTCGTGCTCGAGGCCTCCAGAAGGTAGCCCTCGCAGGTCTTGGACGAGGCGTCGGGGGGAGACAGCGGCCGCGCGCCCCACCGTACCGCCGCCGAGGAGAAGCCCACGGTCAGGTAGCTCGACGGGAGCAAGGTCGGCGCGCGCGCGAGCGTCGAGGTCGAGCCGAGCGCGGCGTAGGAGGTGGCCGCGCCGGCGTGGTTCACCGCCGCGACGAAGAGGAAGTAGGTCGTGTTGGGATACAGGCCGGTCAGGAGCGCGGAGAGGGAGGCGCCCGCCGGCGCGGTGGTCAGCGAGACGTTGCCCTGGTCGGCGTTCGGGTAAGGCGTCGAGGGCGAGGCGACGACGGTGTACGAGGTGACGTCCACGGGGTTGCCGTTGCCCGTCCAGGCGGCGCCGAGCGAGAACTCGTCGTTCCCGGGCAGCAGCGGCGGCGCCGCGGCGACGGGGACGGCGGCGGCCGTCGGCGCGGCCGCGGCGGAGGAGTCGGTCAGCGCGCCGCACGCGCTCGCGCGGGCGTACAGCGAGTAGGTCGTGTTCGGCGTCAGTCCGCTCAGCGTGTAGTTCAGCGTCGCGGCGCCCAGCGGCGGCGACATCGGCGAGGCTCCGGACGCGCCGGTGGTCGAGAACAGCTGGTACTGCGTCGCGCCGTACGACGCCGTCCACGCCCAGTCGAGCGACGAGGTCGTCGGGTTCGACGCGGTCAGGACCGGCGCGGCGAGCGTGGTCGTCGAGCTGTAGGTCCCGCCCGCGCCGGCCGTCGAGGTGCCGCCGCCCGACGGTCCGCCCGCCGTCGAGACGACGACGGTGCAGAGGTTCCCGGACTGGGTCACGTCGAGGGCGACGCGGCCGCCGCCGCCGCCGCCGCCGGGCTGGGTGCCCAGGTTCGTGTCCGTGCCGCCGGAGCCTCCGAGCGCGCGCACGATCCCGGCGCCCGAGAAGACGGCGGCCGAGATGTTCACGCTCCCGCCCGCGCCGCCGCCGCCCGCCGCGCGGGTGGTGACGCCGGTGCCGTTGCCGCCCGGGGAGCCGAGCGCGTCGATGACGCCGTTCAGGCGGAACTCGCCGGCGACGATGCGCACGGCGCCGCCGCCGGCGCCGCCGGCGTTGGTGGTCGCGCCGGCGCCGCCGGCGCCGCCCGAGCCGGCGAGGACCGGGTCCGTCGTCGAGTCGTTCGTCGGACCGCCGCCGCCGGAGGCCGTGCCGCCGACGCCGCCGTGCCCGCCGCCGCCGCCGCCGCCCGCGGTGTTGCCCGAGCCGCCGCCGGGGCCCATCCCGTTCGCGGCGCCCGAGGCGCCGCCGCGGAAGCCGGCGCTCGACACCGTGATCGTCGCTCCGGCCTGCAGGTCGAACAGGCCCGTGACCGACAGGTCGATCTCGGCGTTCTGCGGGTTGGCGGTCACGCCGGTCTGGGTCAGGCTGGAGCCGGAGAGCATCGTCCAATCCCCGTCGAAGAGCAGGTGGGTCGTCGTCGCCTGCGTGAAGCCCGCCTTCCCGTAGATCAGGACCGAGCCGCCGCGAGCGATCCCGGTCGCCACGGCCAGGTTGACGGCGACCCCGGCCGGGGAACCGATGGTCAGGCTGGAGAACGAGATCGCCGGGTCGGCCGCCGCGACCGTCACGGACGCCGCGATGCCGATGGTCACCGGAGCTCCCGCGTTCGGAGTGCCGTTCGGGCTCCAGTTCGTCGTCGTGTACCAGCGCCCGTCGCCGCCCGCGCCGGTCCAGGTCATCGGCGTCACCGTCGTCCGGGACGTCCCGACGACGAGGTAGTTCGGCGCCGCGGCCCAGTTCAACGGGCCGACGCGGAACGAGTAGGTCGTGCCGGCGTCCAGGCCCGTCAGCGTCAGCGCGGTCGACGCGCGGGCGTAGGTGACGGAGGAGAACAGCGTCCCCGTGAAGTCCGAGGCCGCGGAGGCCGGGGCGGTGGCCGCGTCGAGCCGGTAGCCCTCGCAGGTCTGCGTGGACGGAGAGACCGGCCGGGCGGTCCAGGTCGCGGTCGCGCTGGTCGAGAACACCTGGAGGGAGATGCCGCCGGTGAGGCGCAGGGCCAGCGTGGAGGCCGAGTCGGCGATCGCCTCGTTGGCCGCGCCGCTCCAGTTCAGCGAGGCCGCGCGGAGGTAGTAGGTCGTGTTGGCGAGCATCCCGATCGTCGTCAAGCCGGTCGCCGCGCCGTCGCCGCTCGTGGAGACGTGGACGGCGCCGCCCGGCGTCAGCGCGCCGAAGTCCGTGGACGAGGCGCGGACCTCGAAGCCCTGCGCCGTCTGCGCCGGCCACGCCACGGTGACGCTCGCTTGGTACACCGCGGACACCGCGCCGGCGGGCGCCGGCG
>JACQBB010000458.1 GCA_016194625.1 Elusimicrobiota bacterium
CGCGGCCCTTGACGAAGCGGACCAGGTCGGAGGCGTGGGCGAACTCGCGCTCCTCGGCGGGGCGCGCGGAGCCGTCCTTCGGCGCGTCGCCGCGCAGGGCGACCAGGTGGCGGATGCCGAGGCCCGCCAGGCGGTCGAGCACGGCCGCGACCTCGGCGCGCGTGTGCGCGATGCAGGTCAGGTGGCAGGCCGTCGTCAGCCCGGTCTCGGCCTGCAGGCGGCCGGCGGCCTCGACGGTGCGCGAGCGCTCGCTCCCCCCCGCGCCGTAGGTCAGCGTGATGTAGTCCGGGGAGAGGGAGCGCAGCTCCTTGACCGAGGCGACGAACGCGTCCAGGT
The DNA here is from genome assembly GCA_016194625.1 of Elusimicrobiota bacterium. The sequence goes on from JACQBB010000458.1 coordinate 337, forward strand.
CGGCGGGCGCCTTGGGCAGGAAGAACTCGAACGAGAACAGCGGGCGCTTCGAGGTCGAGAGGAGCTCGGGGATGTCGGTCACGGGCCGTGATTCTAGCAAACCCGCGCCCGGCCCGGCCGCCGGCTCAGGAGGACTTCGTCGCCGCGCGGGCCTGCGCCTCTTCGATGAGGCGCCGGTACTCCTCGATCAGCGAGGGGTCGGTGTTGACCATGCTCGCGGTGCGGAAGTCCCCGGCGGCGTTGCCGTACTTCTGCGCGGCCGTCCAGACGGAGGCGCGGTTGCGGAAGTAGCGGTCGGCCAGCGGGTTCAGGAAGATCGCGCGGCTGAAGGCCTCCAGCGCCTCGTCCTGGCGCTTCAGCGCGAAGTAGCCCAGGCCCAGGCCGTTGAGCGCGTTGGCGTCCAGCGGGTCGGCCTTCACGGCCGACGAGTACGCGTCGAGCGCCTTCGCGTAGTCCTTCTTGAAGTAGTGCACGTTGCCCATGCGCAGCAGGGCCTCGGAGCTCTTCGGGTCGAGCTGGAGCGCCTTGCCCAGCTCGACGATCGCCGCCGAGTAGTTGCGGCGCATCGTCAGCACGACGGACAGGCGCACGCGCGCGTCGGCGTCGTCCGGCGCCAGCTCGATGGCGCGGATGAAGTCCTGCTGGGCGGCCTCCAGCGCGTCCTGCGCGGTCAGCGCCGTGCCGCGGCCGACGTAGGCGTCGGGCAGCGTGCCGTCGATCTCCATCGCCTTCGTGTACTCGAGGACCGCCTTGTCGAACTGCTCGGAGTTGTGCAGCGAGTCCCCGCGGAGCACGAACACGAACGGGTCGCGGTGGTCCTCCTGGAAGGTCGCGTCGAGGTCCACGATCGCCGACAGGAAGTCGTCGCCGTCGGGGTGGCCGGGCGCGAAGCCGACGTAGGAGCTGCGCGCGTAGGGGTCCAGGCCGACCGCCTTCAGGTACGCGCGGTGCGCCTCCTTGTACTGGCGCGACGCCGCGTGCGCGACGGCCTTGGCGAGCTGGCCCTCCGCGCGGCGCGTGCCGAGCTGCCAGGCGGTGTCCACGTCCTCGACGGTCCGCGCGTACTCCTTCATCGCCAGCATCGCGAGCGCGCGCTGGAAGTACGCGGGACCGTACTGCGAGTCGAGCGCCAGCGCGCGGTTGCAGTCGGCGACCGCGTCCTTCGGGTCCTTCATCAGGCGGCGGACCTGGCACAGGTCGGTCCACGCCTCCTTGGAGCGCTTGTCGAGGTCGGAGGCCCGGCGCAGGTCCGCCAGCGCGTTGCGCAGCTGGCCGAGCGCGCCGTACGCGCGGCCGCGGTGCAGGTAGGCGAGCGGCTGGGCGTCGTCGAGGTGCAGCGCCTGGCTCAGGTCGCGCACGGCCTGCTCGTACTCGCGGGCGCGCAGGCGGATGGAGCCGAGCGTGTCGTACAGCGACGGGTTCTTCGGGTCCTTCTCGAGCGCGGACTCGATGTCGAGCTTCGCGCCGACGTGGTCGCCGAGCTGGAACTTGGCCTCCGCGCGGCGCTCCAGGACGCGGGCGGCGGGCCCCTTGAGCTCGAGCGCGGTGTCGAAGGCGTCGATCGACTTCAGGTACATCCGGTTCTTGAGCCGGAGCATGCCGAGGTTGAAGCGGAAGCCGGGGTCGCGCGGCGAGAGGTCCACCGCCTTGAGGACGTCGAGCAGCGCCTTGTCGAGATCGCCGAAAGCGTTGGCGCGCAGGGCGCCGCGGCCGTTGTAGGCCTCGGCCGACGCGGGGTCGGCGTCGACCGCGGCGTCGTAGTCCTGCAGCGCGAGCTGGACCTTCTCCTTGCGCGCGTAGAAGCTGGCGCGCGCGACGAGGATCTCGGCGTCGCGCGGGGCCATCCGGACCGCCCGCGTGAGGTCGTCGAGCGCCTCCTTGTCCATCCCGGAGCGCGCCTCCAGGCCGCCGCGCGCGGCGAGGATCTTCGCCGACTCGGGCGAGAGCTTGACCGCCTCGTCCAGGTCGGCGAGCGCCTTCTTGACGTCCTTCATCGACTCCCAGGCCTTCGCGCGCCGCACGAGCGGGGCCGAGGACTTGGCGCGGCCGAGCGCGTAGGCGCGCCCGTACGCGTCCGCGGCGTCGCGCCAGAGCTGGAGCGACAGGTAGCGGTCGCCGATCGCGAGGGCGGCGTCGTCGGCGAGCTTGGGCGCCGCCATCGCGTTGCGGTAGTCGGCGAGCGCCTGCTCGCGGCGGCCGGCGCGCCAGTGCGCCTCGCCGCGGTTGAAGTAAGGGGCGTAGTCCTGCGCGTCCGCGCGGACCGCGCCCTCGAAGTCCTTGAGCGCCGCGGCCTCGTCGCCCTTGCGCAGGCGCAGCGCGGCGCGGCCCAAGTACGGGAACACGTACTCCGCGTCGAGCGCGGTGGCCTTGTCGTAGGCCTTCAGCGCGCGGCCCATGTCTCCCGAGCGGGCGAACGTCGCGCCGAGGAGGCCGAAGGCGGCGGTGAAGTTCTTGTTCTGGCGCAGGGCCGCGGCGATGTCGGCGACCGCCTTCTTGTCCTCGCCCTGCTCGTAGCGCAGGCGGGCGCGGGCGTACAGCCACAGCGCGACGGGCGCGGGCGCCAGCGCGGCGTCGTAGTCGGCGGCCGCCTTCGCCAGGTCGCCCCGGTCGACGAAGACGCGCGCCCGCGCCGCGAGCGCCTCGGGCGCCTGCTTGGACGCGGAGACGGCGGCGTCGGCGCTCGACAGCGCCTTGTCGTCCTTGCCGAGCGAGAGGTA
>JACQBB010000459.1 GCA_016194625.1 Elusimicrobiota bacterium
GGCCGAGCATCTTCGGCATCTTGTCCCAGCGCGAGTCGATCGCGCGGTCCCAGACCTTCCAGGTCGCGGCCATCGCCTTCATCGCGACGCGGTGGACCGGCCCGACCTGGAAGCGCGGCGACGGCGCCGGCGCGGGGGACTGCGCGGACGCGGGCGCGGCGGCCTTCGGCGCGAAGATGCACGCGGCGGGCGCGGCGGACAGCGCGGAGGCGACGCTCAGCGAAGGCGCGGCCAGCGTCGGGCTCAGCATGGGCGCGGCGTTCACGCCGACCGCGGCGGCGCCGGCGGCGGCCGCGGGCGCTCCCGCGACGGGGCGTACCGCGCCCAGGTTCACGGCCTGGGCGGCGGCGGAGAGGGCGAGCGGTCCGGGGGCGCCGACGACGACGGCGGCGGAGAGGGCGGCGGCGAGCGCCTTCGAGGGCGCGCGCAGGGAAGGCATGGTCATGGAAGCCTCGCGAGGGTTCAAGGTGCGGCCATCCTATCAAGCGGGCGTCCGGACGGACCGGAGCGTTGGGCCTAATTATTGGAAGATAGACGGCCTAGGCCGGACTAGGCCTCGGCGCGCCGCTTTGGTATCCTCGGGGCGTCCGGAGGAGACCATGACCCGAACCCTGCTCGCCGCCCTGCTGCTCGCCGCCGTCCCCGCCTTCGCCCAGCGCGACAAGGACTTCGACGACCTGGACAAGGAAGCGGCGCAGGTCAAGGACGAGGGCGGCACCATGCAGGAGCAGGTCGCCCGCGCGCGCGCGAAGATGCGCGACGACGTCGGCGCCGCCGCCCAGGCCCAGGCCGACGAGTGGACGAAGATCTCCGCGGAGACGCGCGCGCAGTACGCCGCCTACGAGAAGGCGCGCGCCGACGACGCGGCCGCCTTCCGCGCCGCGGTCGCGCGGCAGTGGACCGAGTTCCGCGAGTCCACGCGGAAGGAGTGGGTGGACTACAGCAAGAAGGGCGACGCGCGCTCGGCGGTGGACTTCGAGAAGGGCAAGGTGAAGGTCGAGGTCCTGATCCCGGTCGAGGACAAGCCGCGCGTGAAGGCGCTGGCGGAGGAGAAGATCCGCGAGCAGGTGAAGAAGGTCCTCGCCGAGAAGGAGCCGGGACAGGCCGAGGTGCTGAAGGACCAGGTCAAGGACTCCAAGGGCGCCGTCGTGACCGAGAAGAACGCCGACGCCTTCGTGAAGAAGGAGCTCGCGCCGAAGATGGTGGTGGACCCCAAGCCGGTGGTCGCGCAGGACGGCAAGCCGCGCCTGAAGGTGACCGTGGAGGTCCCGCTGGTGCCCGAGCACCTGCGCGTGCGCGCCGAGCGCTACAAGCCGATCGTCGAGCGCTACGCCGCGCAGTGGTCGCTCGCGCCCGAGCTGGTGTACGCCGTCATCCAGACCGAGTCCGAGTTCAACCCCAAGGCGCGCTCCGGCGCCGGCGCCGTCGGCCTGATGCAGCTGGTGCCGCGCACCGCCGCCAACGAGGCCTGGCTCTTCCTCCATAAGAAGGAGAAGGCGGTCACCGCCGAGGAGCTGACCGACCCCGAGGAGAACATCCAGCTGGGGACGACCTACCTGTACATGCTCTCGTCGCGCCACTACGGCAAGGTCAAGGACGCCGACAACCGCCGCACGCTCAGCATCGCCGCCTACAACTGCGGCCCGGGCAACGTGCGCAAGACGGTGACCTCCCGGGCCGACCCGGACTCGCTCAGCAACGCGGCGCTGGTGTCCCTCATCAAGAAGAACGCCCCGCGCGAGACCGCCGCCTACGTCCCGCGCGTGCAGGAGCGCATGCCGCAGTATCGCGGCTTCTGACCGGGATTTGACCCGGAATTGAATGGCGCCTCGCGGGCGCCCGGGGTACACTGGGACCGAGACCCACCTCACGGAGGTCCCATGAGCCTGAAGACCATGACGGCGGCGGTGATGGTCGCGACGGCCGCGCTCGCGGCCGTGCCGGTCCGGGCGGCGGAGGCGAGCGCCTTGGGCGTCGGCGTCGTCCTCGGCGAGCCGATCGGCGGCAGCATGAAGCTCTGGCTGGACGACCGCTTCGCGTTCGACGCGGGCGCCGGCCTCAGCGACGGGAACGGGGCGTTCTGGGGCGACGCGCTGTGGCACGATTGGACGCTGCTGCCGCAGCCGAAGGACGGGCGCCTCGGGGGCTACCTGGGCGTCGGCGGGCAGATCCGCACCGGCGATTCCGCGCGCTTCGGCGTGCGCACGATGGTCGGCCTGTCCTACCGCCCGTCGGGGCATCCGCTGGAGCTGTTCGCGGAGGCGGGCCCGCTGTTCCGCATGACGGACGGGTCCGGCACGGTGGACGGCGCGGGCGGGGTCGGACTGCGCGTGATGGTCGGCGGGCCGTCGAAGCGCTAGGCGGAGGGGGCGTGCCGAAGGTCCTGGTGGTCGACGACGACGCGGACGTCCGCATGATCCTCTCGGCGATCCTGCGCCCGGTCGCCGAGGTCGTCGAGGCGCGGGACGGCGAGGAGGCCCTGCGCCTCGTCGTCTGCGAGAAGCCGAC
>JACQBB010000441.1 GCA_016194625.1 Elusimicrobiota bacterium
GACGCGGAACGGCCGCCCGCCCAGCTCCACCCAGCGTCCGAGCATGTCGCGGCGCTCGATGTGGTCATGGTAGGGGGAGACGAACGTGTCCTTGGCCCAGAACGGGCGCTTGATCCAGCGCCCCGGGACCATGATCACGCAGACGCGGGCGGCCTCCTCCAGGTCGCGCTCGTTCAGGAAGCGCCCTTCCAGGCGGTACACCCAATCCCGGCGGCGCCACTCGGGGGTCACGCCGCGGACCTGGACGCTCTTCTCCCGGAAGTCGCCGTCCCGGAAGCGGGCGCTCGCGCTGTTGTTCGGGCTGACCATGTAGAGGTCCGGGAACGCGGCGCGGATCGCGAGCGCGTCGTCGTAGGTGAGGCCCTTCGAGAGGCCGCGCGCGTTGGCGCTCCACTTGCGCCGGACCTCCAGGCGGCCGGGGCCGGCGAGCTGGCGCGCGCTCTCGTAGCGCCGGCGGATGCTGGAGACCTGCGCGAGCGTGTACAGCGCCGCGGCGACCCCGACGGCCAGCGACACGCAGGTCAGCGCCGAGCGCACGCGGTGCGCGCGGATCTCGACGAGCGCGCCGCGCAGCAGGTCGCCGAGCCTCACGGCTCCTCCCGCAGGGCCTCGACCGGGTCGAGGAGCGACGCGCGCCAGGCGGGATAGGCGGCGAAGGCGGACGCGACGACCGACGAGAGCGCGACCATCGCCAGCGCGTGCCACCACTCGAGATCGGCCACGTCGCGGTCGGCGCCGCGGGCCAGCTTCTCGATGAGGCCGACCCCCAGCCCCACGCCCGCGACCCCGCCGGCCAGGCCGAGCAGGGCCGCCTCGGCCAGGAACAGCGCCATCACGTCCATGCGCTCGGCGCCGAGCGCGCGGCGCACGCCGATCTCGCGCACGCGCGAGTACACCGCGGCGAGCGTCACGTTGAGGATGCCGATGCCGCCGGAGAGCAGGGCGACGATCCCGAGGGCGATCGCGACGGCGATGTACTTGCCCTCCTCCTTCATCGAGTCCTCGACCTCCTCGCGGAGGTTCTTCACCTCGAAGTCCTTCTCGCCGCGGTGACGCTGCTCGAGCAGCGCCTCCAGGCGGCGCTTCACGGAGGGGATCGTCTTCTCGTCGCCGGTATCGATCTTGATCGTGTCGATCCGGTGCAGGCCCTCCTCGTCGTCGGGGGCCAGGTCGCTGCCGAACACCGTCAGGGGGACGAGCACCTCGGGATTGTTCCACGCGTTCCAGCGCGGGTCCTTGTCGCGCGGCGGCAGGCGCATCGCGCCGACCACCGTGTAATCGTGGCCGCCCATCGACACGCGCCGCCCGAGGAGGTCGGCGTGGGAGACGAGCTCGTCGAAGTCCGACTTCCAGTTCCAGAACTTCATCCAGAAGGGCTTCTTGACCCAGCCGCCGGGCTCGACGACGACGCAGACGCGGGCGGCGTCGCGCACGTCGTCCTCGCCGATGAAGCGTCCGCGCAGGCGGTACACCCAGTCGCGCTTGCGCCAGTCGGCCGTGACGCCGACCACCTGGACGCCCTGCACGCGGCGCTCGCCGGCGACGAGCTCTCGCGCCCAGGTCTGCGCCCGGGGGGAGACCATGTACAGCTCGGGGAACTGCGCGCGGATCGCCTCGGCGTCGCCGATGGTCAGGCCTTTCGACAGGCCCTTGCCCTCGTAGTGCGGCGCGCGCTCGACTTGCAGCGCGCCGGGCCCCATCATCTCCAGGTTCTTCCGGGACGCCTCCTGCATGCCGCGCGTCTGGGCCAGCGTATAAAGGAGGGAGGCGGCGCCGACCGAGATCGCCGAGAAGCTGAGCAGCGAGCGGACCTTGTGGACGCGGATCTCGCGGGCGGCCGAGCGGACGGCCTCGCCGGCGTTCACGCGAGCAGGCCGTCCTTCAGGCGCAGTATCCGCTGTGCGGCCGCGCCGATCGCCGCGTCGTGCGTGACCAGGACCACGGTCAGTCCGCCGGCGTGCAGCTCCTTGAGGAACTCCATCGCCTCGGCGCTCGACTTGGAGTCGAGGTTGCCGGTCGGCTCGTCGGCGAGCAGCAGCGCCGGCGAGTTCGCCAGCGCCCGCGCGATGCCGACGCGCTGGCGCTCGCCGCCGGACAGCTCGAGCGGGGTGCGCCCGGCCTTCTGCGCGAGCCCGACGCGGGCGAGCAGGCCGCGCGCCCGCTCGCGGCGCTCGTCGACGCCGACGCCCGCGTAGGCCATCGGCAGGGCGACGTTCTCCAGCGCCGACAGGCGCGGCAGGAGGTTGTAGGCCTGGAACACGAAGCCGATGCGCTCGCGGCGCAGGCGCGTGCGCTCGGCGTCGTCCACGCCGGCGGCGTCGACGCCGCCGAGGAGCAGGCGGCCGCCGGTCGGCCGGTCGAGCAGGCCGAGCAGGGCGAGCAGCGTGGACTTGCCGCAGCCGGACGGTCCCATGACCGCGACGAACTCGCCCTCGGCGACCGAGAAGCTCACGCCCTTCAGCGCGAGGTAGTCGCCGTAGCTCCTGCGCAGGTCCTCGCAGACGACGAGAGCGCCGCCGGTCATGTCAGCCCTTCGGCTTCTCGATCGGCTTCTCGGTGAGGAGCTTCTCGCCGGGCTTCGGGCCTTCCAGGAGCTCCGCGTCGGTCTCGCTGCGCAGGCCCAGCTTCAGGGGGACTTTCTTCGGCTTCTCCTTCTCGCCGAGGTCCACGTAGGCGAGCTCCTTGCCGGCCTCCTCGAACACCGCCGACAGCGGGATCTTCAGGATGCCCTTGCGCGCGTCGAGCAGGCCGTCCACGCGCGCGCTCATGCCGGGCTTCAGGCGCGGGTCGACCTTGTCCAGGGAGACGTCGACGCGGAAGCTGCGGATGCCGTTGGAGTCCTTCTCGGCCTGCGGGGAGATCATGCTGATCTTCGCGGGGAAGTCGGTGCCGCGCAGGGCGTCCACGGTCACCTTGACCGCCATCCCCTCGCGCAGCTTGAGCACGTCCATCTCGCTGATGCGCATGCGCACGACCAGCCGGGACAGGTCGGCGACGGTCATCAGGTAGGTCGGACTGCTCGTGTCGGCGAGTCCCGACACCGCGTCGCCGACGCGGACCATGAAGCTCGAGTCGCGGCTGTCTTCCTTCTGATAGCGCATCACGATGCCGTCGATCGGCGCCTTCACCGGGACCGGGACGAAGTGGTCGGCCTCGCTGCGGCCGGGCTGGATCACGCACAACTCATCGCCCTTGCGCACGCGCGCGCCCTCGGCGGCGGCCACCGACACGGCGCGGCCGCTGACCTGCGAGGCGACGTCGACGAAGTGCTTCGGGGAGATCTCGCCGGAGTCGACGAAGTGCTTCTCGATGTCGCCCTTGGTGACC
>JACQBB010000442.1 GCA_016194625.1 Elusimicrobiota bacterium
CGGCGACCGCGCCGCCGACGGCCGGGGCCGCGACCGCGGCTCCCGCGGGCGACGCGGCGGCGGTCGCCGGCGGCCGGGGCGCGCCCGGGGCGGCGGCGGTGGACGGCGCGATCGGGTTGACGAGCCGGCCCGCGGGAGCGGTCTGGAAGACCCCGCCCTCCAGGCGCTTGCTCGCCTTGGCGGCCACGCCCTTGTCGTGCTCGGCCTTCAGGTGCGACCACCAGTTGTAGAACAGGAAGCCGGGCACCGCCAGCGCGACCGCGAGGATCGCCCAGCCGACGCCGCCGCGGGTGGGAGCGGGGGCCATCAGCGGAACCTCTTCTTCGGGATCATCGTCGAGACCTCGGCGGCCGCGCCGATGAGGCCGGGCTGCTCGCGCTTCTTGCCGATCTCGAGCATCTGCACGTGCAGCATCGGCTTGGCGCCCTCGATGCGCAGGATCCAGTCGAACAGCTCGGGGAAATGGAGCGTCAAGGAGACGCCGGACGCCTGGAAGATCAGGCCGTTGAGCTCCTGCTCGCGCACGGGCTTGAAGTCCTCGACGTTGAGGCTGGCCACCGCCAGCGAGTCACGCACCGAGTTCGACAGCCACTGCTCGCGGTCGTTGATGACGGGAAGGCCGTTGTAGGCGGCGTCGAGCTGGCCGCGCAGGTCCTTGAACTTCTCCCCGAAGTCGGACAGCGTCTTGGCCTTGTCGATCTGGGCCTGGAGGCGGGCGCTCTTCGCCTGCGGCGGCATGTAGACGCCGGCGTAGGCCGCGAACACCAGGAACCCGGCGACCGCGAACGCGCGCCCGAAGCGCTTGGCGCCCTTGTCGCGCAGGGTGCCGACGACGAGGTTGACCTCGCCGCCGATCGCGTTGAGCAGTTCCTTCGGGTCGATCTTGGGAGCCATCAGCGTTTGGACTTCATCTCCAGGGTGAAGGAGGTCCGTTCCTCGAACTTCTCGGCGAGGGTCTTCGGGTCCATCCCGCCGCCCGCGGCCGACGCGGCGTCGTCGAGCGCGGTCGACTGCTTCTGGACCGACAGGCTGATCTCGAAGGCCTTGCCGATGATCGGGTTCCTGATCAGGTTCTCCTTGAACTGGAAGACCTGGGACTGCTCGTCGGCGACGGATTTGTCCTGCGCGTGGCCCATCAGCGACAGCGACAGCGGGGTCTTGTCCGCGCCGTAGAGCGGGTTGGCCACGCTGATGTGCTCGAGCCACACGCGCTCGGGCATCGAGTCGATGACCTCCTTCATCACGACCGAGACCTTCGGGTGGCGCGAGATGGTCACCGAGCGGATCTGGTCGAGCTGGGACTGCATGTCCTTGAGCATCATGTCGATCGCGGCGCCGTCGAGGCTGCCCAGGGTGTCCTTGATGTCGGGGTCGATCTTCGCCTCGTACCGGTGCAGCTCCTGGGCGCGGTAGGTGTAGGTCGCGGACTTGAACAGCCCCGCGGCCGCGAAGAGGACCGCGAGGACGGCGCCGAGGATCATCACGTCTCGCGCGACGTGGCGCTCCTCGTCGGTGACGCGGTCCGCGGCGGCGAGGTCGATCGCGGCGGCCGGCGCCAGGGAGAACGCCGACGCGCCGAGCGCGGCGTAGCCGCCCCAGTCCCCGCTCTTGATGGAGAGCAGCTTCGGGGTGTCCTGGAGGACCGCGGGGAGCTTCGTCTCGGCGGCGAAGCCATCGCGCAGCTTGTCGAGCTCGGGGACGTTGCCGCTGACGCGCACCTGGGCCAGGCCGGTCAGGCCGAGCTGCTTCTGCACGAACGAGAGGCAGCCGGTCAGGTCGATCTTGCGCATGTCCGTCACCGTGGCGTCGCCGGGCAGGAAGACCTCTCGGAAGAAGACCGGCACGCCCTTGTCGATGACCATGACGCGCACGTTCGCGCCGTCGATGTGGACGTGGGCGAACGGAGCCGGGGCCTTCGGCGGGTCGATCGACTGCAGCAGGCGCAGCGCGGAGATCGGCGCGACCTCCAGTCCCGTGAGCTTCAGGCCGAGCGCCGCGAGCAGCGCCTGGACGTTGGCCAGGTTGTTCTTCTGCGTGACGGCGATCAGGACGCCGAGGCGGCCCTTGCCGGAGGCGTCCGGAGGCAGGGGCACCGCCGAGAAGTCGTGGGCCAGGACGTCGAAGGGGATCGGGATGTACTTCTTGGCCTCGAGCGGCACGGCGCTGCGCAGGAAGCGCTGCTCCATCGCGGGCATCGGGAAGTAGCGCAGCAGCCCCAGGTGGTGGGAGAGCGTCACGCGCACGTTCTTCGAGTTCCAGCGCAGCTGGGACATCGACTGGCGGATCGGACCGGCGATCTTCGCGGGGTCGGCGAGGAAATCGGTGTTCATCGTCCCCGTGGAGCCTGCCTTCTTGGCGTCCTGGGGGATCGGGATGCGCACGAGGTGGTCGACGGCGACCTTGCCGTCCTTGAGATGGGTCTCCGACAGGTACACCACGTCCGGGCTCAGGTACAGCCCCAGGCTGGTCGCGGGCTTGGCCAGCTCCCGGCCGAACGCGATCTGCTCGACGAGGTCGTCGAATCGGCTCATCGGTCGTTGCGGGCGAGCACGAGCTCGACCGTCGCCCCCTCCCCCACCGACGAGGACACGGTGATCTTCCCCGGCGGGATCTGATAGCGGTTGATCAGGAGGCCGACGATCATCCGCGCGCGGTTGTCGGCCAGCTTCGCCGCGTCCGTCTCGTCGGCCGCCGCGTGGCCGACGACCTTCAGGGTCTCGAGCGGATAGGCGGCGATGTCCGTCGCGGCCTTCGTCAGCGCCTTCTCGGCGGCCGGCGTGAGCTGATGGGTGTTCTTCGCGAAGCCGAGCGAGTAACTGCCGGGCGCCTGCTCGGGCGCGGCCTTCGCGGCGGGCGCGCTCGCGGCGTCGGCGGCCTCCGGGGCCGGAGCGGACGCGGCGGCGGCCTTGGGCTCCGAGCGCTTGGCGGCCTTCCCCTTGTCCGCCTTCGCGGCCTTCTTCGCGCGCACGCCGCGCGCGACGACCTTGCGCTTGGGCATCGCGACGGGGCGCGGGCCGATCTCGGCGGCCGGCGCGGCGGCCGCGGGCTTCACGCCCTTGACCAGAGGCTTGGCGTCGCCGCCCGGGAGGTCCTCGCTGGGCGCGGCGGGCGCGCCGGCCGCGGGGGCCGTCCGCGCGGGGGCGACGGGCTCGACGGCGGCGCCGCCGCGGGCGGGTTCGGCGGGGGCCGACGCGAGCATCTTCTCGGCGTCGCCCTCGTCGGGGAGCACCTGGATCCACTTGTGGAGCGTGCGCTGGCGGTTCTTCGCGTCGAGCGCCGACAGCACGCACTCGTAGCGGCCCGCCGGCAGGGGCGAGCCGAAGTAGTTCGTGCGGCCGTTCCAGAAGATCTGGTGGAAGACGGGGCCGCCGCCGACGACCTCCTGCAGCGGCGCGAGCTCCGAGCCGTCGCGCGACGGCTGCAGGAGCTGGAACTTCCAGGACACCAGGCCCGCCGGCGGGTCGGAGACGGAGAACTCGACGATCGCGCCCTGGTTGCGGGCCGGGCGGATCTGCTGGGGGAACACGCCCAGGGAGATCGGGGGCCCGAGCTCGTCGCCGACGGCGCTCTCGACGGCCAGCGTCATCGGCTGGTCATAAAGGAAGACGATGACGACGCCCTTGAAGTCGAGGAAGGTCTTCGGGATGTCGACCTGCGTGTTCAGCAGGTTCACCCTCACGCGCGGCGGGGCGACGCCGGCCTGGTACAGCGAGGAGGAGATGCCCATCGTGCGGCGCATGTCGAGGACCTTCGCGTCGCCGACCGAGGTCCCCTCCGGCAGGATCAGGACCTGGGTGCTGCCGAGGGCGAAGACCAGCTTGGTCAGCGGGTCGAGGATCCTCGACGCGTCGCGCTGGAAGGCGATGCCCGACTGGAACAGCAGCGGCGAGGGGATGCCGATCGCCTCGGGGTCGCCGTTCTCGCGCATCGCGACCCGGATCCCCTCCACGCCCTTCAGGTCGGCCAGGCTGCGCTCCTGGGCGGCGTGGAGGCGCGACTTGATCTCCTTGCGCATCAGGCTCTTGTTCGCCGAGGTCATCTCGTCGCCGCGCGTCGCCCGCGGCGGAGGCTTGGCGCCCTTGCGGACGTTGGCGTCGAGCTCGTCGAACGAGTCGCCGCGGGCGGGGCGGCGCGCCGGGGCGGCCACGCCCTCGGCGACGATGTCCCCCCCGCTGCCGCCGGAGGCC
>JACQBB010000418.1 GCA_016194625.1 Elusimicrobiota bacterium
GCAGAAGCTCGTCGGCCGCTGACCGGCGGCTCTCCCGGCGTCAGTCGACGATGAAGAGCTTCGCGCCCGCCGCGGTCCGCGACCGGTGCGGCTCGGCGCCGTCGGCGACCTGGTAGCTCTGGCCGGCCGCGAGGGTGACGCTGCGTCCGTCGGCCAACTCCGTGACCAGCTCACCCTCGAGGACGAGCAGTATGTGTCCCTTCGAGCACCAATGGTCGGCCAGATAATCGGGGGAGTACTCGACCATGCGCACGCGGATGGCGCCGAACTCGCGCGTGCGCCAGACGGCCGTGCCGCGCTCGCCGGGATGCTCGGTCCGCGGGACGGCCGTCCAATCCGTGGTCGCGAACGGGATGTCCTGGATCTTCAAGGGGCCGTCGAAAAAGTGGGGTGACCGAGGGGACTTGAACCCCCGACCTCCGCGTTCACAGCGCGGCGCTCTAACCAGCTGAGCTACGGCCACCGACGCCGGGGATTATAGCAATTTCCCGGCCGGGGTCCGGCCCGCGCGGCGCAGGGCCTCGTCAGCGTGGGCGCGCAGAGCGGCCGCGCGGGCCGTCACGAGCGGGGCCAGGACGCGCGTCCACTCGCCGGCGGCGTACGCGCGCGCCAGCTCCGCGGGGTCGTCGCGCAGGCGGATCAGCGTCCTCGGGTCGGCGCGGGCCACGACCGTCAGCAGAGCCAGCGCGCGTTCGTCGCGCGCGCCCGGCGCGCGCAGGTCGGCCTGCAAGGCCTCGGAGAAGCCGGACCAGGCGACGGCGTCCAGCTCCGGGCCGGCCTTCCATACGGGCGCCGGCGGCGCGGCGACCAGGTCCGCGTCCAGGGCGGAGCCGCCCGCGGCGGCGCGCGCGACGGCGCGGGCGATCAAGGCATGCAGAGCGGGACGAGGATGGACCGCGTCGCCGAAGGCTTCCCAGCCGGGGCCGCCGCGCGGGGCGCGGCGCGCGAACAGCGCGTCCAGGTCCGCCAGCGCGGCGCCTTCCTCGCGGGCGACGCGGCGCACGGCCTCGTTGCGCTCGGGCGTGGTCTGGTCGGGCGGGTCGCCCGCGGCGGCGGGGGGCCAGGCGCGGTTGACCGGCAAGGTGCACAGCACGACGCCGGCCGACCGGCTCCGGGCGGCGCGGACGGCGGCGCGCAGGCGCGACTCGAAGCGCCGCTCCTGGGCGGCGGGGTCGGGCTTCGGGCGGGGGAGGGCGTCCTGCGCCAGGCGCCACAGCCAGGAGCGCCGCAAGACCAGGTTCAGGCGGTACAGCGGATACCACAGACGGTCGGGGCGCATCCCCTCGTTGTTGCCGGCCATCAGGACCACGAAGTCGGGCGCGCGCGCGGCGGCCTCGGCGGCCACGCCCGACCACTGGGCCGAGGCGTAGGTGCCCATGGCGGCGTTCACGGCCCGGACCTTCTTGTTCGGGAAGGCCCGTTGGAACGCCTCCCGGACCGTTTCGTCTCCCAGGCGCCGGGCGACCGACTCCCCGACCACGAAGATCCTGAGTTCTTCAGCGCTTTTCGCGACCGGGAAGGTCGCCGTCAGGGCCCGCGGACGGGCGGTCGTCCAGGAATCGCCGTTCCGGCGGAAGAAGGGGGAAGAGGATTCGGCGTAGAGGTAGCGGGCCTCCGGCAGGAACAGCCGCTCGGTCTCCGGCGGCGCTCCCCGACGGACCTGGAGGACGCCCTCGCCGACGACGAGCAGGGCCAGGAACGCCCAGAACGGGACTTTGGCCGGGCAGCGGATCACGCCTTCCATTCTACCACGGCCGGATATAGGCCCTTGGGCCTAGATGAAACCGGGCCCCCCGACCCTTGGGGGGGTATTCCAGGACGCCTATACTGTAGCCATGGAGAGAAACTCGACGCAGACGACGACCGTCCTCGCCGCGGTGCTGGCCGCTCTCCTGTCCGTCACCCCTCCGGCCGCCGCCGCCAAGACCAAGAAGCACCAGCCCAAGGTCGACCCCGTCGCCGCCAAGCTGATGTCCGAGGGCCTGGGCGACCTGCAGCGCGGCGAGTACACCGCCGCGATCTCCGTCTTCAACAAGGCCGTGCGCAGCCAGCGCGGCGTCTCGACCTACTTCCTGCTGGGCTGGGCGCACTACCAGCGCGGCTTCAAGCACGGCGCCGTGGAGACCGCCGACCGCGACGACGCCCAGTCCGCGATCGACGCCTACCAGCTCGCGATCGAGACGGACCCGACTTTGGCCGAGCTGCCGGACGCCTCCCGCCTGCACTTCAGCATGGCGCTGTGCCAGGAGGCCGTGGGCTCCTACGACGCGGCGCTGGAGTCCTACAAGCGCGCGCTGAAGGCGGCCCCGAACAAGGCCCTGATCCCGCTGCACGCCGCCCGCCTGCGCCTGAAGATGAAGGACGAGGACAAGGCCATGTCGAACCTGGAGATGGCGCTGTCCAAGGCCCGCAAGAACGGCCACGAGGGCGCGCTGATCGCCGCCGTGAAGCGCGACCCGTCCTTCGCGCCGCTGATCGAGAACCCGATGACGCGCCGCGCGCTGGGCGTGTCCAAGGCCGAGGCCGCCGCCTCCGCCGACCTGGTCGCCTCCAACTTCGACGTCCGCGGCGACGAGATGCGCGACGCCGTGCGCGACACGCCGGCCCGCCCGGCCCCGGCCGCCCAGGACCCGGCGGTCGTCGAGAAGATCGCCTCGGGCGACCTGGAGTTCAAGTTCCGCCGCTACCAGAACGCCGTGACCGCCTACAACGAGGCGCTGGCGATCGACCAGGAGAAGACGACCCTGTCCAAGGACAAGGTCGCCGCCCTGTACGAAAAGATCGGCACCGCCTACAACAAGATCGGCTCGTCCGAGCAGGCCGTCCGCTCCCTGCAGAAGTCCCTGCAGATGAACCCGATGAACGCCGGCGCCTACTACCAGGTCGCCCTGGGCTACGCGATGGCGGGCAAGACCACCGCCGCCCTCCACGCGCTGAAGGAGACCTTCTCGTCCTGCTCCAATCCGACCGAGCTGCGCCGCCTGGTCCTGCTGTCCAAGACCGACGTCGAGCTGGAGGCCGTGCGCGACCTGCCCGGCTACTCGCAGACGATGGCCGAAGTCGCCGACCGCGTCGCCCTGCGCTGACCCCGACGGCCGGGCTGGCGGGCCGCCTCGAAATTGCTATTATGACGAGGCGATGCCCTACTCCCGACGCGACGCCCCGAACTGCGACTGGTGCCCGTATACGAAGAACTGCTTCTCCGACCTTCTGGGCACCAAGGACGCCTAGAAGGCCTGGCGCGAGAGGCGCCTGGC
>JACQBB010000419.1 GCA_016194625.1 Elusimicrobiota bacterium
GGCGGATGATGGTGTAGTTCTTCTCCGAGAACTGGCGGCGCGGGTCGAGGGTGACGGGGTCGACCACGTCGTCGCACACGCGCAGGGTCTTGGCGCCGGCGGGCGGGACGAAGGCCGCCAGGACGAGGACGGCGGCCGCGACGGACGATCTCCTCATCGCCGGTATTCTAGCATTGGACGCCGGACGCCGCGGCCGGCCGGCTTGCGGCCGACGAAGGCGGTCGACGGGAACGGGCTCTGCGCGCCGATCTCGACGGAGGCGACCGCCCGCAGGCCGGCGTCGCGCATCCAGCGGCGGTACTCCTCGCGGGTGTAGGCGGCGCCCTTCCCGGTGAAGACCAGCAGGTGGACGTTCAGCAGCGCGGAGAACACCGGCGCCGTGCGGTCGCGGCCGATCACGTAGTCGTGGATCACCAGGCGGCCTCCCGGACGCAGGGCGCGGAAGGCCTTGGCGGCGAGCGCGCGGACCGTCTCGGCCGACTCCACGCGGGCGACGTTCGAGATCAGGACGAGGTCGTACTCCTCGCGTCCGAGCTCGTCGGTCAGATAGTTCGCGGCGCGGAAGCGGAGGCGGGCGGCGCCCGGATGCCCGCGCAGGAGGCCGCGGGTGACGGTCAGCGCCTCCGGGAGGTCGAGCAGGGTCGCCTCCAGGCGCGGGGCGCGCTCGACGAAGGCGGCGCTGAAGTTCCCGGCGCCGCTGCCCACGTCGAGCGTCCGGGCCACGCCGCGCAGGTCGAGCCGGCGGGCCAGCTCGCGCGCGGGACGGCGGGTGACGTCGCCCATCGCCTTGAGGTAGTCCGCGGTGAAGAAGTCGCGGCGGATCCAGTCGCGCAGGCCCTGCCGGGGTCTGCCGGTCCGCATCACCTCGCGCAGGTCGGACCAGGCGTCCCAGGTGTATTCCTGATAGCGGAGGTTGCTGCCGACGTAATCGTCGCTTCCGGCCACCAGCAGGCGCCGGCCCGCGCGGGTGTTCGCGTAGCGGCCGCCGCTCTTGCGCAGCCAGCCCAGCCCCGCCAGGGCGTCGAGGACGCGCCGCAAGGCCTCGGCGTCCAGGCGCAGGCGCGCCGCGAGGGCGCGCGGGTCCCCCTCGTCCTCGATCGCCGTGAAGAGGTCGTAGTGCAGGGCGGCGAGCAGCGGCTTGGCGCTGCGGTAGGCCATCGCCAGCCCGGTGAGGCGCTTCAAGTCGGAATCATACGAGACGCTCATGGGACCCTCCTGGTCATGCGGCGGCGAGCTCGCGGCGGATCGTGCTCACGCGCGCGCCCATCGGCGGCGGCGTCCCGAGGCTCGTCAGGACGTCGATGACGGCCGGGGCGCCGAGCGCGCGGGCCGCCCGGACGGCCTCGGTCAGCTCCCCGGGCCGCTCGACGCGGAACGCCGCGGCGCCGAGCCCTCGCGCGATGGCGGCGACGTCCAGCGGGCGCCGGAACAGGGAGCTGCAGAACTTCCCCCCGTAGATCGCCCGCTCGCCGTGGTAGATCATCCCGTGGCCGCCGTTGTTCACGACGACCCAGAGGACGGGCGCGTCGTGCTCCACCGCGGTGTGGACCTCGGTC
The DNA here is from genome assembly GCA_016194625.1 of Elusimicrobiota bacterium. The sequence continues at coordinate 1,557 of JACQBB010000419.1, forward strand.
CCGTTCATCGCGAAGGACGCGTCGCCGCTCAGGGACACGACCATCCGCTCCGGGCAGGCGAGCTGGGCCCCGACGGCGCCGGCCACCGCGTAGCCCATCGACGCCAGCCCCATGTTCACGAAGAAGCTGTTCTCCTGGTAGACCGGGAAGTGCCGGCCGACCCAGGAGCGGATCGAGCCGTTGTCGACGAAGAGCATCGCGTCGCGGGGCAGGGCCGCGCGGAGCTCGCGCAGGACCTGCTGGGGCTGGAGCGCGCCGTCGTCGGGAGGATCCGCCGGAGGCGCCGGACGGGGCGGCAGGCCCCCCCGCCGGGGCGCCGGCGGCGGGCCGACGCGGTCCTGCCGGGCGGCCTCGAAGCCCAGCTCGGTCAGCGCGACTCGGGCGTCGCCGACGAGGCCGACCGTCACCGGGAAGTTCCGCCCGATGACCGCGGGGTCGATGTCGACCTGGAGGATGAGCTTGCGGCTCAGGCGCGCGTCGAAGCCGCACGAGGTGACCTCCCCGAGCGAGCTCCCGACCACCAGGATCAGGTCCGTCGCCGGCCCGAGGACGTGCTCGCGGACCGCGGGGCACCCGGACGGGCCGAGGACCCCCAGCGCGAGCGGGTGGTCCTCCGGGAGGCAGCCTTTGGCCTTGAAGCTGGTCGCCACCGGCAGGCGCTGCTCTTCCGCGAACGCGCGCAGCGCGGACCACGCGCGCGCGCGGTCGACGCCGCTGCCGGCCAGGACGACCGGCGCCCGGGCGCGGCGCAGGAAGGCGGCCGCCTCGCGGACCGAGCGGCGGTCGAAGACCTGCGACTCGAAGCGATAGCGCGACGGAGGCAGGACCTCCTCGTCGACGCTCGCGCCCATGTAGTCCAACGGGATGCTGACGTGGACCGGCCCGGGGCGTCCGCTGCGCATGATCCTCAGCGCCGCGCGGATGGTGGCCCCGACGCGGCTGGGGTGATGGACCATCGTGCTCCACTTCGTCACCGGCTTGAACAGCCCGACGAGGTCGACGATCTCCGGGCTGCTCTCCTGGAAGGCGCCCATGCCGAACTGATGCGTCGGCACCTGCGCCGTCAGCAGGAGGACGGGGACCTGGTCGACGTGCGCGACGGCGACGCCCGTCAGCGCGTTCGTCGCGCCCGGACCGGTGGTGGTGCAGCAGACGCCGATCCGGCCCGTGGCGCGCGCGTAGGCGTCGGCCATGAACGCCGCGCCCTCCTCGTGCTTGACGAGGACCGGGCGCATCCGTCCGCGGGCGTACATCGCCTCGTAGAGCGGGATGATGGGGCCGCCCGGGATGCCGAAGACGTGGGTCGTCCCCTCCTGTTCGAGGTACTCGAGGAGGAGATGGATCGCCGGCATGGATCCCATGGTTCCCCTCCTCGGGCGCGCTAGCGGCGGGTCCTTTCCAGGTCGCGCTTTCCGACCAGCGCCTCGACCTCGGAGACGAGCTCGAAGAGGTCCAGCGGCTTGCGCAGGAAGGCGTCGATCCCGGCCTCCGACGGCTTCTTCTCGTTGAACGGCGGCTTCTTGCCGGAGATCGCGACGATCTTGATCTCGCGCGTCTCGGGCTTGGACTTCAGCACCCGGCAGACTTGGAGGCCGTCCATCCGCGGGAGCACGATGTCGAGGACGACGAGGTCCGGGGGCGCTTGGCCGATCCGGATCAGCGCCTCGATCCCCCCGTGGCAGACCTCGACCTCGAACTCCTCCCCGCGGCGGGCGAACGCGCGGGCGACCACTTTGGTGACCTCCTTGTCGTCGTCGACGACGAGGATGCGCGCCGGGCGGCTGGTCAGCTCCTTGGGGATCGGGATGCGGAACTCCGTCAGGAACGCCAGCAGGTCCTCGCGGGTGACGCGGTGGTGTCCGCCGGGCGTCGCGTAGGCCTTGAGGCGTCCGTCGCCGATCCAGTTGACCACGCTGGACGGGTAGACGTCGCAGAACTTGGCGATGTCGTGCGTCGTGTAGGTTCGTTCGGGCATCGGTTCCCTGTTATACTTCGTTTACTTCGTTTGAAGAGTATACGCTAATCGAGCGCGCGAGTCAAACCCGATTGTAATACAATGAGCCCATGACGACCCCCCCCTCGGCGCCGCCAGCGCGTCCTGGTCGTGGAGGACGACGACGCCTTGCGCGAGGCGTACCGACGGTTCTTCGAGGAGCACCACGCCGACGAGTTCCGCGCCGCGTACGTCGCCGACGGGGAGCAGGCGCTCGGCATCATCGGGCACGACCCCGTCGACGTCGTCGTCCTCGACTGGGCACTGCCGGGCATCTCGGGCGCGAGCCTGGCGAAGGCCCTGCGGTCCCATCGCAAGACGCAGTCGATCGGCATCATCATGGTGACCGCGAAGTCCTCGATGTCGGAGACGGTCGTCGGCCTCGACGCGGGCGCCGACGACTACCTCCCGAAGCCGTTCGACTGGAACGTCCTGTTGGCGCGGCTGCGCAGCCTCTCGCGCCGCAGCGAGTTCACCTTCGGTCAGAACCTGTCGCGCTCCTTCCCGGGCCTCGAGCTGGACGTCGACGCCGCGCGGCTGACGGTGGACGGCCGCGCGGTCTCGCTGACGCCGAAGGAGTTCGACCTGCTGAGCGTGTTCCTGGCCCGCCCCGGGGTGATCCATTCCCACGCCTTCCTGTGGGAGGCCGTGTGGGGCTACGAGGCCGACGGCTGGGAGCACACCCTGGTCGTGACGGTGTCGTCCTTGCGCCGGAAGCTCGGTCCGCCTTGGGGCGAGCGCCTGACGACGCTCCCGGGCCGCGGGTACTCGTTCGACGCGCCGTCTTGACCTTTCTTTGACATCGGACGTCTACCCTATAAGCATGGGATACGCGACGCGCGCTGCGGCCGCCCGCCGGGCGGTGCCGGACGCCGCTGGACTCCGCCTCGAGGTCGCCGCGAGCGGGCTGATCTCCGCCTCCTCCGCCGCGTGGGAGACCATGCTGGGCGTCCAGGCCTCGACCTTGGTCGGCTCTCCGTTCCTGGCCCTGTTCGAGGACCGCGACCGGGAGCGCGCGCGGACGCTGCACGCGGACGCCGCGGCGGGCGGGTCCCCCCCGATCGTCGAGATGGCGTGCCGCCGGCTCGACGGGTCCTTCGCGCGGGTCTGCTGGCGGCTGCGCCCCGCGGGCGGCGGCGCGGTCACGGCGCTGGCGCGGGACGTCACCGTCCTGCGGGCCCATCGGGCGGAGCAGGCGGCCGCCGCGCGCTTCGCCGAGGTCGGCGTGGTGGCCGCGGTGATCGCGCACGACCTCAACAACATCCTGGCCCTCATCGCGCTCACCTCGGGGACGCTGCGCTCCTCTCCGGGGCTCCCCGCGCAGTACGCGCGCGACCTGGACGACCTCGACGAGGGCGTCAAGCAGGGCGCGGGGCTGGTGCGCGAGGTGATGGAGCAC
>JACQBB010000420.1 GCA_016194625.1 Elusimicrobiota bacterium
CACGGGGATGCCGCGGGGGCCGGACTGTTGCGCCCCTCATCGTCGTACAGGAGGTCTCGCCATGGCTCCCCACAAGACCCGCGTTCCGTCTCCGGAGGGCTCCGCCTGGAAGCCCGTCCGCGACGTCCTCGAGACGCTCGAGCAGGTGGCGGCGACGGGCTGGTACCCGGCGCGCCGCGAGCTCCTGTCCCGGCTGGGCTCCGTCCCGCGCCCGGACCTGCCGGTCTGGGTCCCCGAGGCGGACGTCGAGGAGACGCCCCGGGAGTTCGTCGTCACCTTCGCCCTCCCCGGCGTCGAGAAGGACGAGATCCATCTCTCCGTCACCGAGGACGAGGTCGCGATCCGCGGGCGCCGCGGCCCCGCGAAGGACGAGCGCGCGGTCATCCGCCGCGAGCTCGCGCACGGCGAGTTCCTGCGCCGCCTGCCGCTGCCGGCCGAGGTCAAGCCCGCGACGGCGCGGGCGACGCACCGCAACGGCCTCCTGCGCGTGACGGTCGAGCGCGCGCGCGCCGCGGTCGGCCGCAGCGTCAAGATCGAATAGTCCGGGAGGTGCCATGGGCGGCCTCGAGTTCGTGGGGCGGACCTACCGCCACCTGAACCGTTACCGCGAGGTGGCCGGCGTCCTCGCCAAGCACGGCTTCGGGGACCTCCTGCACGTCGTCCGCCTGGACCGCGCGGTGGACCTCGGCCTCGGCCACCGGCTGAAGAGCCGGCCGGTCCACGAGGCGCGCGAGCGCCCCGAGCGCGTGCGCCGCGTCCTCGAGGAGCTCGGGCCCACCTTCGTGAAGGCGGGCCAGTACCTCTCCACGCGCGCCGACCTGCTGCCCGAGGAGTACCTGCGCGAGCTGGCCAAGCTCCAGGACGCGGTCCCGCCGTTCCCCGCGGAGGAGGCCAAGCGCATCGTCGCCGAGGAGCTGGGAGCGCCCCTCGAGCGGCTGTTCAAGAGCTTCACGGGTCGGCCGCTGGCCGCGGCGTCGATCGCGCAGGTCCACGAGGCGACGACCGCCGACGGCGACCGCGTCGTCGTGAAGGTCGAGCGCCCCGACATCCGCGCGCGGGTCGCCGTGGACCTGGAGATCATGGCGCACCTGGCCGCGCTGGCCGAGCATCATCTGGAGCCGTGGCGCTGGCGCCGCCCCACGCGCGTCGTCGCCGAGATCGCGCGCTCGCTCGACCGCGAGCTGGACCTGTCCCAGGAGGCCTCGCACGCGGAGCGCTTCGCGCGCCAGTTCGAGGGCGACCCCACCGTCCGCGTCCCGCGCGTGCGCCGCGACCTGAGCACCGCCCGCGTGCTGACGCTGGAGCGCCTCGACGGGATCAAGGCCGACGACAAGGCCGCGCTCGAGCGCGCGGGCGTGGACCCGCGCGAGGTCGCCGAGCGCCTGGGCCGCCACTACCTGGCGATGATCCTCGTGCACGGCTTCTTCCACGCCGACCCGCACCCGGGCAACCTGCTGGCGATGCCCGACGGCGCGGTCGGCTACCTGGACTTCGGGATGGCGGGACGCCTCGACCGCGGCACGCGCGAGGCGCTGGCCGACGCGCTGGCCGCCGTCGCCGTCCGCGACGAGGCCGCCGCCGCGCGCGCGCTGCTGGCGCTGGCCGAGCGCGACGAGGAGCCGGACCGCCGCGCGTTCGAGGCCGACATCGGCGAGCTGATGGACCAGTACGCGTACCGCCCGCTCGCCGAGTGGCGGCTGGGGCGCATGCTCGAGCAGTTCTTCGTCACCACCGCGCGCCACCGCGTGCGCGTGCCGCCCGACCTGTTCCTGATGGTGAAGGCGGTCACCGAGCTGGAGTGCCTGGCGCGCGCGCTCGACCCGCGCTTCGACGCCGTCGCGGCCGCGGCCCCGATCGTGCGCTGGGTGCAGGAGGAGCGCCTGCGTCCGAAGCGCCTGGCCGAGAGCCTGGCGGCGGCGGGCCGCGAGACGCTGAGCCTGCTCGCCAGCGCCCCCGGCGACCTGCGCGACATCCTGCGCCAGGCGCGGCGCGGGCGCCTGGTCATCGAGTTCGAGCACAAGGGCCTGGGCCCGGCGCTGGCCGAGCTGGACCAGGTCGGCAGCCGGCTCGCGTTCGCGATCCTGCTCGCCGCTCTCGTCGTCGGCTCGTCGCTGCTGATGCGCGCCCAAGTGCCCCCGTACTGGAACGGCGTCTCGCTGCTGGGCCTGGCCGGCTACTGCGTGTCCGGGTTGATGTCGGTGTGGCTGCTCGCCGCGATCCTGCGCCACGGGCGCCTCTGACGCGCGTTGAGTCGCCGCCCGCGAAGCGGTAAGATGGGCCGATGAGGAAGCTCCCGCCGTCGGCCTGGAAGCCGCTGCTGCGCGCCGCCCTGCGCGAGGACCTGGGGGCCGCCGGCGACCTGACCACGCGCCTGTTCGTCCCGAGGGACGCGCGCTTCGCGGCCCGCGTCGTCAGCCGCGAGGCCGGCGTCGTGTGCGGCCTGGAGATCGCGGCGGCGGCGTTCAAGGCCTGCGCGCCGCGCGCCCGCGTGAGGCTCCTCGTCCGCGACGGCGCCCGCGTGCGCCCCGGCCAGGCGGTGATGTCGGTGTCCGGCGGCCGCGGCCTGCTCACGGCCGAGCGCACCGCGCTCAACTTCCTCCAGCGCATGTCCGGCGTGGCCACGCTCACGCGCCGCTACGCCGACGCGGTCCGCGGCACCCGCGCGCGCGTGCTCGACACGCGCAAGACGCTTCCCGGCTGGCGCGCGCTCGACAAGTACGCCGTCGCCTGCGGCGGCGGCGTCAACCACCGGATGGGCCTGTACGACGCGGTGATGGTCAAGGACAACCACTACCTGGGCAAGCGCCTCGCCGAAGGCGCCGCGGAGCTGCGCCGCCGCCATCCCGGGGTGCCGCTCATCGTCGAGTGCGACTCGCCCGCGCAGGCGACGCGCGCGCTGGCGCTGAGGCCCGAGGTGCTCCTGCTCGACAACATGAGCCCCGCGCTCCTGCGCCGCGAGCTCCCGCGCCTGCGCCGGCTCGCCCCGCGCGTGAAGCTGGAGGTGTCGGGCGGCGTGTCGCTGGACGGCCTGCGCGCGATCGCCAGGCTCGGCCCCGACCGCATCTCGGTCGGCCGCCTCACGCACAGCGCGCCGGCGCTCGACCTCGGACTCGATCTGGCGGCTCCGTAACCCTCGGGAGGACGCATGGGATTCATGGACGAGCTGAAGGCGCGCATGGCGGGCAAGGTCGCGGAGGCGCTGTCGCAGAAGAGCCCCGAGGTCGTGGGCCTGGTCAACGAGCTGATGGTGAACCGCCCGACGACCGGGCTCATCGACCTCGTCGACCGGTTCGAGAAGGCGGGGCTGGACCACCTGATGAAGTCGTGGGTCGGCACGGGGCAGAACCTGCCGATCACCCCTCAGCAGCTGACGCAGGTCCTCGGCGACGACAAGCTGGGACGGTTCGCCGCGGGACTGGGCGCGGACCCGGAGCAGGTGAAGCGGCTGCTCGCGCAGCATCTGCCGGAGGTCGTCGACGCGCTGACGCCGGACGGCCGCCTGCCGAAGGCTTGACCGCCTAGTCGTCCAGGAAGCCGCGCGCCTTCAGCCCCCACAGCGCCGCGGCCACCGACGCGCCCATCGCCGCGAGCGCCCCGACGAACAGCCCGGGGCTGTGGAAGGGGATGACGGTGAAGTTCATCCCCCAGAACGACGCCCAGACGGTGAGCGGCACGGCCACGCTGGCCATCACGGTCAGCCGCTTGATCTGGTCGTTGGTGCGCTGGGCGTTGAGGCCCCAGTACATGTCCATCGCGCCCGAGACCTGGGCTTGATGGAACACCAGGCTCTGCTGGACGCGCTCGCAATGGTCGATGAGGTCGCGCATGCGCCAGCGCAGGTCGTCGCCCGGGGACAGGAAGCGCTCCCATTGCGCCGCCACGGACGCGAGCGACGCCGTCGCGTGGGCCGCGGCGCCCAGCTCGCGCTTGAGCCGCACGAGCCGCCGCGGCTGGGCGCGGCCGCGGAACAGCGCCTCCTCGAAGGCGGGCAGCTCGGCGGCGAGCGTCCGCGCGCGGCCTTCCGTCGCGTCGGTGGCCGCGTCCAGCGCTTGATAGAGGAGATGCGCGGCGTCGGGCGCGTCCTCGCCCACGCCGAGGAACTCGCGCCAGGTCGCGCCGCGCGGCGGGGCGCCGTCGGCCACCAGCAGGACCGTCTTCGGGAACACGACGAACTCCAGCTCGACCACGGCCTCCGGCAGGCAGACGAACCAGACCAGCAGCTGGTGCGTCCCGTAGTCCTCGAACTTCGCGCGCTGGTTGCGCTTGAGGCAGTCCTCCAGCGCCAGCGGATGCACGCCCAGCTCCCGCGCCGCGGAACGGATCCCGTCCGCGTCGCCCGCCCGATGCTCACGCCAGACGATGCCCATGCTCCCCTCCTTAATGAACGCGCGCGCCGGCCGCCCGGCGCGCCAGCGCCGCCAGCGGGACCGCGGCCAGCCCCGCCGCGACGCCCGCCGCCAGGTTCATCCCCAGCGCGGCCGGGCCGTGGACGCCATGTCCGGCTCCGAAGCCGTGGACCAATATCCCGCCGCCGACCGTGAACATCGCCGCGGTCCCGACCACGGTCAGGCCCTTCATGAAATGCGGCACGCCCGCGAGCAGGCCGCGGCCGAGGCGGCGGCGCGCGTCCGCCCACGCCCCGCGCCCGGAGCGGCGCGCCAGGTGCAGGCCCACGTCGTCGGCCTTCACGATGGCCGCGACCAGGCCGTAGATGCCGGCGGTCATCACGACGGCGACCACCGACAGCGCCGCGGCCTTCAGCGCGGGCGCGGCGGACGACAGCGCGTCGTGCGCGATGACGACGATCTCCGCGGACAGCACCGTGTCGGTCTTCACGGCCTGCGCGATGTTGCGCCTCTCCAGCTCCAGCAGGTCGGCGGCGCCGCGGCGCGCGGCGCTGGTCACGCGCGCGGCGCGCTCCCGGCGCTCGGCCGGGTGCAGGCGCTCGAGCGCCTTCTCGATGCCCTCGTAGCATAGGTACAGTCCGCCCAGCATCATCAGCGGCGTCACGGCGCGCGGGAAGACCCAGTCGAGCAGGAGCACGCCCGGGACGAGGAAGGCCTTGTTGACCAGCGAGCCCTTGGCCACCGCCCACACGATGGGCAGCTCGCGCGAGGCGTCGAAGCCCGACACCTGGCGCGCGCCCACCGCCAGGTCGTCGCCCGCCACGCCCGCCGCGTTCTTGACCGCGACCTTCGACATCGTCGCCAGGTCGTCGGTGATGCTGGCCAGGTCGTCGAGGAGCGAGAGGAAGCCGCCGGTCATGAGGCAAGAGTAGCGGGTCCGGCGCGTCCGCGCAAGCCTGACCGCGCGTCAGGCGTCCAGCAGGGCGCGGACCCGGCGCAGCAGGGCCTCGGGCGAGAAGGGCTTCTGAAGGAACGCCTCGCCCGGCTGGATCCCGGCGTCGCCCTCGCCGTAGCCGGAGACCAGCAGGACCTTCAGCCCCGGACGCAGTCCGGCCGCCTTGCGGGCGAGGTCGCGCCCCGTGCCCTCGCCGAGGACGACGTCCGAGATCAGCAGGCGCAGGGCCTCCGGATGCCGCTCGCAGGCGCGCAGGGCCTCGGCGGCGCCGCGCGCCTCGATCACCGCGTAGCCGTTCGCGGCGAGGATGCGGGTGACGAGCCGGCGGACGGTGTCCTCGTCCTCGACCAGGAGGACGGTCTCGGACCCGCGCAGGGGCGCGGCCTGCTCCGGCGTCCGGGCGGCCAGGCGTTCCGCCGGTCCCGAGACGCGCGGCAGCGAGACCGCGAACTCGGCGCCCTTCCCGGGCTCGCTGGAGACCGCGACGCTCCCGCCGCACTGCTCGACGATCTCGCGCACGGTCGACAGGCCGAGGCCGGTCCCCTTCGTCGCGTCCTTCGTGGTGAAGAACGGCTCCCAGATGCGGGGCAGGACCGCCGGGTCGATGCCGGCGCCGGTGTCGCGCACCCTCAGCGTCACCCGGTCCGGCTCGGCGTCGGCGGTCGCGATGGTCACGGTGCCGCCGGACGGCATCGCGTCGCGCGCGTTGACGACCAGGTTCAGGAGGATCTGCTCGAGGTGGCCGATGTCGGCCCGCACCCGGCCCAGGCCGGGCGCCAGCGCCGTCTCGACGCGGACGCGCTCGCCGATGATCCGGCGCAGGAAGTTGCCCATGCCCTGCACGACCTCGTTTAGGTCCACGACCGCGGGCCGGGCCGCCTGGCGCCGGCTGAGGGCCAGGAGCTGGCGCGTCAGCGCCGACGCGCGCTCCCCCGCCAGCCGTATCTCCTGCGCGTCCGTCACCACGGACTTGTCCGCGGCCGGGTTGTTGACGATGAGGTCGCTCAGGCCGATCATCGCGGTCAGCACGTTGTTGAAGTCGTGCGCGACGCCGCCGGCCAGCCGGCCGATGGCCTCGCGCTTCTGGGCTCTCAGCAGCTCCTGCTGGAGGCGGTCGCGCTCGGCCTCGGCCTGCGTGACGCGCACCAGCTGCGCGGTCATCCACTCCACGCGCTTGCGCTCGCGCGCGGTCTCGTCCTTCTCGACCAGGATGCCCGGCGGGACGTAGTTCGAGTTCTCGCACAGCGTCGGGCCGATCGCGGCGAGCCGATGCGTGCCCAGGACGCCGCGCAAGGTCTCGGCCGGGACGCGGTCCTTCGGGTACTGGCACATGCCGACCATGCGCTTGCCGGCGAAGAACAGGTCCAGCAGGGCCTCGTAATAGACGACTTCGCCGTAGTCCTCGCGCGGGCCGACCTGCAAGGAGACGTCGCCCACCGCGCGCAGGGCGGAGAAGCCGCCGGCGAGGGTGGAATCGTAGGCGTTCTGGAGGAAGGCGAGCATCTTGTCGGTCCGCCAGCGCCCGTCGTCGAGGTAATCCTGGGACGCGGTCAGGATCAGACGGTCCTTGCCCGCCTCCTTCTCGACGTCCACGCCCGCGTCCTTCAGGCCCGCGCGGACCGCCTCGACCGAGTCCGGCCCGCCCACGAACACGCAGCGCTCCCCGCGCTCCAGCCCGATGCCGAGGAAATTCGCGGTGATCTTGCCGTGCTGCTCCGGAGAATCGAAGAACAGGCAGCAATGGTCCCCGTGGGCGAGCCGAGGGAGGGTCTCACGGAGCCGGGTCATCATGGGATTGCAAAGATTATATAACCCGCCTCGCCCCCCTTTTCAAGACCCAGCGCGGGGGGCCGGACTACGGCGCGGGGACGCGGACCGGCAGGCCGGCGGCCTTCCAGTCCGCGAAGCCGCCCATGTTGGCGGTCTTGTAGCCGCGCTCCTTGAGATGGACGGCGAACTTCGCGGCGCGGCGCCCGGAATGGCAGTAGAGGACGACCGTCCGGTCCTTGGGCAGGCCCGCCGCGAAGCGGTCGAGCGCGCGGGCGCCCGCGCCGTCGCCCGCCTCGGCGGCGGACAGCGGGAACCACATCGCCGGCGCGGCCATCCCGTCGGCGACCTCCTTCTTCTCGCGCACGTCCAACAGGACCGCGGTCCCGGCGCGCACGGCCGCGTCGGCGTCGCGCGCGGTGATCTCGATCTGGGGCGGCGGGGCGGCCGGTTTCGGCGCCGCAGGCGCGTGGGCGCAGGCGGCAGCGGCGGCGGCCAGGCATAAAAGGAAAGAGCGGGTCCTCATCGGGCCATCGTAGCCCATCTCCGCGCCCGGCGCAACCCGGGATTCCCGACGGAGGCCGCCCTTTGCTAGAATCCCCGCCCGATGACCGCCAAGACCCCCGAACCCAAGACCAAGCCCCGCCCCGCCGGCAAGTCCGCCGACGAGATGGGCAAGCAGCAGCGCGAGATCTCCGTCTCCGAGTTCTTCACCAAGAACCGCCACCTGCTCGGCTTCGACAATCCCCGCAAAGCCCTCCTGACGGCCGTGAAGGAAGCCGTCGACAACGCGCTCGACGCCTCGGAAGAGGCCGGGCTGCTGCCCGACATCGTCGTGAAGCTCGAGCCGGTCGCCGCCGGCGACGGCCCCGCGCCCGCGGCGTCGCAGGCCACGCGCTTCCGCGTCACCGTCATCGACCACGGCCCCGGCATCGTCCGCGACCAGATCCCCAAGGTGTTCGCCAAGCTGCTGTACGGCTCCAAGTTCCACCGCCTGCGCATGAGCCGCGGCCAGCAGGGCATCGGCATCTCGGCGGCCGGCATGTACGGCCAGCTGACCACCGGCAAGCCGGTGAAGATCATCTCGCGCATCTCCGAGAAGCAGCCCGCGCACTACTTCGAGGTCCAGATCGACACGAAGAAGAACGAGCCGCTCGTCCTCGAGAAGAAGCAGATCGAGTGGGAGCGCCACCGCGGCACCCAGGTCACCATCGAGCTGGA
>JACQBB010000421.1 GCA_016194625.1 Elusimicrobiota bacterium
CCCCGGCCTGGGCCTGGGCCTGCCGCTGTCGAAGGAGATCGTCGAGCAGCACGGCGGCCGCATCTGGCTGGAGAGCAAGGGCGCCGGCTCGGGCACGACGGCCCGCCTCGAGCTGCCCGTGTGCGCGCCGGACGCGCCGCCGACCGTCGTCGAGAACGCCGAGATCCTGACCAAGAAGCGCGTCCTCATCGTCGAGGACAACCCCGACCTCGTCGAGGTGCTGATGCTGTTCCTGGCCAGCGTCAGCCGCAACCTGTCGATCGCGACCGCGCGCTCGGGCTTCGAGGCGCTGGAGAAGATCAAGGACGAGACGCCGAACCTCGTCATCCTCGACGTGATGATGCCCGGCATGGACGGCTTCGAGGTCATCGAGCGCCTGCGCCGCCTGCCCGAGGGAGAGCGCGTGCCGGTGATGGTGCTGACCGGCTACTCGGACGCGGTCCAGCGCGCGCGCGACGTCGGCGCGCAGGAAGTCATGCTGAAGCCGTTCGAGAAGAACGTCTTCGTCCGCAAGGTCCTGCAGCTCCTGCAGGACACGCCGTCCTGACCCCCGGCGCGGCTCCCGGCGGCCGCCTCTCGAAAGCCCGGCTGTTCGCCTACTTCTTCCGCGTCGGCGCGACCGCCTACGGCGGCGCCGCGCCCCAGCTGGCGATGATGGAGCGCGACTGGGTCCGCGAGAACGCCTGGGCGACGCGGGTCGACTTCGAGCGCGGGCTGGCGCTGTCCACCCTGTGCCCCGGCCCGGTCGGCAGCCAGCTCGCGGCCTACCTCGGGCGCCTGCACGCCGGGGCGTCCGGCGCCGCCGCGGCGATGCTCGGCTTCCTGCTCCCCTCGTTCGCGCTCGTCGTCGCGATCGCCGCGCTGTACGGACGCTGGGGCGGGCGCGCGGGTCCGCGCGCGTTCGCGGCCGGCTGCGCGTGCGCCGTGATCGCGGTCGTCCTGCGCTCGTCGGCGAAGCTGACCAAGACGATGCTCGGGACGGACCGCTCGTCGTGGGCGGTCGCCGCGGCCGCCGCCGCGGTCACGCTGGCCGCACCCTCGGCCTCGACTCTCGCGATCGTCGGCGCCGCCGCGCTGTGCGCGTTCGCCGACTCCCGTCCGACGGAGCGCGGCGCGGTCCCCGCGGACGCCGCCGCGCTGGTCGGCCTGACGATGATGGGAGTGAAGGCCGGCCTGCTCACCTTCGGCACGGGACTGGCCATCCTGCCCACCATCCGCGCGCACGCCGTCGGCCACGGCTGGGTCACCGACCCGCAGTTCGTGGACGCCGTCTCGGCCGGGATGGTCACCCCGGGACCGATCGTGATGGCCGCGGCCTTCGTCGGCTTCCTGCGCGCCGGCTTGGGCGGGGCGACGGCGGCCGTCGTGGGGCTGTTCGCGCCCATCTGGGCGACGACGATGCTCGCCGCGCCGCTGATCGACCGCTGGTCGCACGACGCGCGCGTGCGCGGCTTCGCGCGCGGCGCGATGGCGGGCGCGATGGGCTCCATCTTCGCGGCGGCCGTCGCGATGGCGGCGGCCACGCTGACCGCCCCGGCGCGCGTCGCGCTGGCCGCGGGGGCGGGAGCGGCGCTGCTGTGGACGCCGCTGCCGGAGCCGCTCGTGATCCTCATCGCGGGCGCCGCGGGCCGGGCCGTCCTCTAGCTACCAGCGCCCCGACAGGCCGGCCGAGACGGCGCCCATCGTCGCCTCGCGCGTCAGGTGGGTCGTGTAGAAGCCGGCGCTCGCCTCGAGCCGTCCGCCGCGCGGACGCCAGGCGGCCTCGACGCCGGTCATCGAGAGGACGCGGCCGGACAGCATGTTGACGCGGGCGAGGCCCGCGCGCGCGCGGAAGTCGCCGAAGGCCCCTTCGGCGTCGGCCCCGAGATACTGGTTCTCGAACCCCGCGACCGCGAAAGGCGCCGCCTCGTAGTCGAGGTTCCAGTGCCGCCACGACGGGTCGGACGGATGCAGCGCCCGGCTGTAGCGGTGGCCGCCGCCGTGCAGGGCGAGGGTCGCGACGCCCTTCCAGGTCTCGGAGACGGTGAACTGCCACGAGTTCTGCGCCAGGCGGAAGTCGCGCTCGGCGGCCGCGTGCGCGGAACGGTGGAAAGCCGTGTTCGTGTAAACGCAGGCCGCGCGCGTCACCCAGGTCCGGTCCAGGCCCGACAGGGCGGCGGCCGTGGTCGTGTCCTCGGCCACGGTCGCGACCCGCTCCGGCATGGCCGGCCCCAGGGTCGTCCCGTACCACGTCATCAGGACCTCGCCGGAGGCGAGATGGTAGGACAGCCGCTGCGAGTCGGGCGGGGCGGTCCCCAAGCGTCCGGCGATGCTCACATGCGGCAGATGACGCGCCAGGCGCGCCGAATACTCGGTCAGGTCGCCGCGGTAGGCGTCGCCGTCCTGGACGGTCTTCACGCGGGCGGACATCTCCCAGCGCGCGCTGGGCAGGAGCACGCCCGCCTCCAGGTCGTCGGCCGCGTACCGACCGGCGCCGACGACGACGCGGTTCGACGCGCGCCAGTCCGCCGGCCGCGCGGACGCGGGGGACGCCGCCAGCAGGAGCGCCGGGACGAGGAACCTCACAGCGGCAGCCCCCAGCCGTAGGTCCGGGACATGCGTCGTCCGACCTGGAGGAGGTCCACGCCCAGACCGACGACGAAGTTGTCGTAGAGCGGGGCGTCGTCGATCGCCATGTTGAAGCTCAGGAACCACGGCGCGAAGGAGAAGCCCGCCGTGCGGTGATAGCGGACCCAGCCGCCCTCGATGCCGGTGTTCTCGAAGTAGCCGCCGCCCCAGAACTTGACCGTGAGGTCGTCGGCGTCGAACGGCACGTACTCGACGCCGAACCCGCCGTCGAGGTTCGTCGTGCGGCCCGCGGCGACGGTGTTCCCGGCCAGCCCGGGGAAGACGCCGGAGCCGGACAGGAGGGTGTCCCGCATGCCGAACACGATCCGCCCGTCGAGCAGGACGCGCAGGTCCTTGCGCGGGGCCCAGCGCACGCCGGCGAGCAGGCGGTCGGGCGTCTTCACGTCGCGGAACGCGGTGAACCGCACCGGCAGGCCTTTGTTGGCGCCCGGGTCGAAGCCGATGCGCGAGCCCATCTTGTAGACGACGCCGATCCGCAGCGACGCGGCCGGGACGACCATCACGCCGACGTCGCCGGAGAACGCGTCGCCCAGCTGGTCGCGCGAGAAGGGCTTCGTCGTGGTCAGGACCGGGGAGAACGAGTACGCGGTCTTGGCCTTCGTGTAGTCCATCGCGAAGCCGACGCCGACCCTCCCGTCGAGGAAGGAGCGTCCGGCGGCGAGCGTGTAGGTGTCGGCGGTCGTGTGGACGTCGTTGAGGTCGTTGGTCGCGAGGAACGAGGTCACGCCGCGGCGCGAGACGCGCGTGTTCCCGCTGAACTCGTTGTCCACGTCGAACGGGGTCTGCGCGGCGAAGCCGAGCCCCCACCCGGAGGAGGTCACGTAGCGCGCCCCGTAGTACGAGTAATGGATCGGGACCTCGAGCGAGCGCGCCTTCGGGTCGTTGAGGTCGACGACGAAGTTGTCGACGCCGTTCCCGTCCGATCCGAAGTCGATGCCGGTCCCGGCCAGCCCCGAGAGCCCCGCGGGATTGGCGAACACGGCGGTGTAGCCGTCGGGGTCCACCGGGATCGTCGCCCCGCCCAGCGCCACGTCGCGCGCGGAACCGATGACCGCCGTCCCGAACATGTCGTAAGCGCCCTCGGCGGCGGCGGAGGGAGCCGCCGCCGCCGCGAACAGGAGCGCCAGGAGGACGGGTCTCATCCGGGGAGGTTCTATGAAATCCGGAGCGGGTCCGCCACGACCCCTGGCGCCCGCGCTTCCGCGGCGCTATAATGCGCGCAAGGAAGACCATGGCCCGCATCCTGATCGTCGACGACGAGGAGTCCATCCGCGACCTCATCAAGGAGGTCCTGTCGTCGGGCGGGCACGAGTTCTTCCTCGCCGAGAGCGGGAAGCAGGCGTTCGACATCGTCCGCTCGAAAGCGATCGACCTGGCGATCGTGGACCGGAACATGCCGGGAGTGAGCGGCATCGAGGTCGTCATGGCGATGCGCCGGGAGCCCAAGTACGCGAAGATCAAGATCCTGATGTGCACCGGCGCCAGCGTCACCAAGGAGATCGACGAGGCCTTCGCCGCCGGCGCCGACGACTACATCCTCAAGCCGCTGAACTTCGCCCAGCTCACGGGCAAGGTCGCCAAGGCGCTGGCCGCGCCGTCGAGATGAGCGTCAAGCCGGCGGTCCTCGTGCTCTGCGGCGGCCGCTCCGCCGAGCGCCTGGTCTCGATGGTCTCGGCGCAGTGCGTCGTCGCGCACCTGGACCCGCGCCGCTTCCGCGTGCGCCTGGTCCACGTCGGCGTGGACGGCTCCTGGCTGGAGATACCGGCCGGCGACCTCCTGCGCGAGAAGGCCGCGGACCTGCACTCCTCCCCGGCGGCGGCGCGCCGCGTGCGCGCGCGAGGCGTCCGGCGCGACCCCTGGACGCTGCTGACCGGCCTGGGCGAGCGCGACTGCGTGTTCCCCGTCCTGCACGGCCCGATGGGCGAGGACGGCACGCTCCAGGGCATGATGGAGCTGGCGCGCGTCGCCTACGTCGGCTGCGGAGTGCTCGGCTCGGCCGCGGGCATGGACAAGGAAGCGACGAAGCGCGTCGCCGAGCAGGCCGGCCTGCCGCAGGTGCCGTGGGCGGTCGCTCGTTCCGCCCGCGAGGCCGCCGCCGCCGCCCGCCGCTTCGGCTATCCCGTGTTCGTCAAGCCCGCTCGGATGGGCTCGTCGGTCGGCGTGGTGAAGGTGAAGGGCCCGGCGGGGATCGCCGCGGCGATGCGCGAGGCCCTGCGCTACGACGACAAGGCGCTCGTCGAGAAGGGCGTGCCCGCGCGCGAGATCGAGACCGCGGTGCTCGGCGACCCGTGGGCCCCGGCGGGCGACCGCTTCGCGCTGAAGGCGTCCATCGTGGGCGAGATCGCGCCCAACGCCGAGTTCTACGACTACCGCGCGAAATACCTCGACCCGGACGGGGCGCGTCTGATGATCCCGGCGCCGCTGCCCGCCAAGACGACGCGGCGCGTCCAGGAGCTGGCGCTCGCCGCGTTCCGCGCGCTCGACCTGTTCGGGCTGGCCCGCGTGGACTTCTTCGTGCACAAGCGCACCGGCGCGGTGTACTTCAACGAGCCGAACACTCTGCCCGGCTTCACGCCGATCAGCATGTACCCGCGCCTGTGGCGCGAGTCCGGCGTGCC
>JACQBB010000460.1 GCA_016194625.1 Elusimicrobiota bacterium
AAGGCCAGCGCGGCGAGCAGCGGCTCCTCGCGCCAGGCGGCCAGCATCCGCGCGCCGTCGCCGCGTGCTCGGGCGAGCAGGGCCGCAGCGAGGAGAGCCAGCGCGACGTTGGAGGCGGCGATCGACGCGGGCAGGGCGAGCGCGCACAGCGCGAGCGCGGCGGCGACGGGAGAGATGGACATGCGCAAGGGCAGTCTACCAGATTGCCGTCGGAGGCGTCTCAGCGGCCGAGGCGCAGGACGCGCGCGACGACGCCGGGAGCCAGCGCGACGCGCTCGGTCTCGACGGCGGGGAGGCGGCCGGAGGCGACGGCGGCCGCGACGCCCGCGTTGGCGCGGTTCAGGAACGCGGGGACTTCCGCGGCCGGGAGTCCATCCACCAGGATCAACGCGGATGCGCCCTTGTCCTTGAGGCGGATCAGCGCCGCCTCGGCCGAGTCCTGCGCGTAGCCGAGGCTGACGAAGCCCAGGCCCAGCCCGCGCGCGGCCGCGAGCGAGGAGAGGTTGTTGGCGTTGAGGAAGCGGTGCTCGAGGGCGACGGCGGCGACGCCGCCGCGGCCCGCCGCGCGGTCTGCGGCGTCCACCAGCGCGCCTCGGTCCCAGCCGGCGTCGGACGACGGCGCGCCGTTGTAGGCGAGGGCGCGTCCGGGCCCGACCCGGAAGGTCTGGTCGGCGCACACGGTCAGGCCCGCGCCGAGCAGGAGCACGGCCGCTGCCGAGCGGAAGGCGCGGTGGTCGAAGGAGACCGCGGCGCGGCCGGCGAGGAGCGCGAGGACGGGGAGCAGGGGGGCGGGCAGGCGCGAGTCGGCGTTGACGCCGACGGCGTAGACCGCGAGCGGGGTCAGCCCCCACAGGGCGGCGCGCGTCCCCGCGTCCGGGGGAGCGGAGCGGCGCTCGGCCGCGGCGAGCCCGACCAAGGCGAAGCCCGCGCTCAACGGCCAGGAGAGGTCGTCGCGCAGGATTCCCGCGAGCCAGGCGGCGCGCGCCCCGAGACCGCCGCCGCCGGCGTAATCGCGCGCGACCTTCCCGAAGCCGGCGCTCCACGCGTAGCCGAGGACGTACGGCGCGTTCCAGAGATACCAGGTCGCGGCGAGGGCGGCGGCCGCGGGGAGCGCGGTCTTCGCGTGCGGCTTCAGGCGCTCCCGCGCCGACCAGACGAAGCCGGCGGCGAACAGCGGGAAAGTGACCTTCGCGAGCAGGCCGAGACCGAGCAGCGCGCCGAGACGGAGACCCTCGCGGCGGTCGGCGGCGCGGGCGACGGCGCAGCGCCAGGCGAACAGGCCGAGCAGCGCGGCGACGAGGGTCTCCGTGAAGAAGAGGCGGGAGAGCCCGTAGGACGCGGGAAGGAGGGCGACGAGAGACCCGCCCAGGGCCGCGGCGTCTGCGCCACGGGGATGCTCCCGCCACCAGGCTGCCGCGGCCCGCGACCATGCCCAGGCGCCCAGCGCGGCCAGCGGCAGGTTCGCCCACACGGCGACGCGCTCTCCGGTCCCGAACGCCGCGTACAGCGGGAACGGGACGAGGGCGAGCAGCGGCGCCTTGATGTGGAACGCGCCGGCGTAAGCGCGGGCGAAGGCGAGCGGCGAGGACTTCAGCGCCGTCCAGAGCCGGAAGCTGACCTCCAGATACCAGGCGTCGTCCCACGCTGGCGGCGCGGAGTTGCGGGCGACGTGCCAGGCGCTCGCCAGCAGGACGGCGCCGGCCGCGGCGACGGAGGCGGCGACCGTCGGCGAAGGGCGCTTCACGCGGTCCGGCGCTCCCACAGCGCGAACAGGCCGTACAGCGCCAGTCCCGCGGAGAAGGACGCGATCAGCGCGAGCGCCGCGCCGAGGACGCCGTAGCGCGGCACCAGCAGCGCGGTCAGCGCGACGTTGCCCAGTCCCGCGGCCAGCGCGCCGGACACCGACACGCGCAGCCCGGACAGGTCGCGCGCCGCGTACAGCGAGGACGCGGCGCCGTGGAGCAGGATCATCGCGGCCGCGCCGGCGAAGGCCGCGGCCCAGCCCGCGTCGAAGTTGTAGCGGCTGCCGAACAGCGCCAAGCCTCCGACGGCGGTCGTCGCGAAGAACAGCCACGCCCCGACGACGGCCGGCGCGGACCAGCGGCGGAACAGCTTCCAAAGGTCGCGCTGGCCGTCGGCCCCGCTCGCCATCGGGATCAGGACCGCCTGCAGCATGTACAGGAACGCCAGCGCGACCTGGACCGTCGCGGTGAAATAGGCGCTGAAGAGGCCGACCTCGTGCGGGGTCGCGTGGCGGTTCAGGAACAGCCGGGCCGGCGCAAGCACGCAGGCCGTCGACAGGAGCGTGACGGTCGCGGTCGCCGCGTATTCGGCCATCGAGCGGATGAACCCGAGGTCGATCACGGGACGCAGGTAGTGGCGCAGGGTCCACAACGCGTACGCGGAACTGGCCAGCAGGCTGCCGCAGAAGGCGAGGACCATCGCACGATGACCGGCTCCGAACATCGCGATCAACGCGAGCAGGAGCAGCGGAGCGGAGAACCCGTACACCGTCTCGGCCAGGCCGCGGTGGGCGAAGCGCTTGAGGCCCAGCAGCGGGCTGGCGACGACCTGGCTGAGAGCCGTGGAGAGGGCGAGGAGCATCGAGAGCTGGAACAGCCCGCTCGGGAGGCCGACTGCTTTCTGGAGCGTGTGGTGCAGGGCGGCTGTGACCGGCAGCGTCGCGACCGCCCAGACGGTGAAGGAGATCAGGGCGGTCGACACCAGGCGCGCGCGCCGGTCCTCGTCGTGCTCCTCGGCGATGAGCTTGCTGGTCGCCAACGGGAAGCCGAGCATCGGGATGATCTGCAGGTAGGCGGCCGCCGCGATCGCCAGGTTGGCGCGCCCATACTCCTCGGGGCCGAGGAGGCGGCCGGCGAGCAGCTGGGTGAACAGGGTCGAGGCGCGCGCCGCGGTGTACAGCGCGCCGATCCAGCCCAGGCCGGAGAGGAGCGCCCCGCGGCGGCGCGCGGGAGCGGGCGTCGGCTCGGCGCGCTCGCGCGCGTCCGCGACCAGCGCGGTCAACTCCGCGAAAACGGCGTCCTCGGCGTGGGCGCGGGCGACGGCCACGCGCGCGGCGCGGGCGGAGGCCGGCTCGTCCGAGGCGGCGCGCGCCGCGGCGATCCAGTCCTTCGGCGTCCGGCAGATCGTCAACGCGCCGGACAAGCCGGACAGCGCCGGCAGGGGGCTGGCCAGCACCGGAAGTCCGGTCGCGAGGCACTCGTAGGTCTTGGCCGGGATGACGCCGCGGTTGTACTCGTCGTCGACGTACGGCAGGAGCAGGGCGTCGTAGCCGGCGAGCATCCCGGGCAACTCGCCGTGGCCGACCCGGCCGCGGAACCGCACCGTCGCCGGCAGCGGAGGCGGCTCTTCCTTGACCGGCCCGATCAGGTCCACCTCGAACCCGGCGCGCGCGAGGGCCTTCACCGGCGCGTAGTCGACGGCGCGCCAGAGCGTCCCGAAGTAGCACAACCGGCGGACGGGGCCGGCGGGCCGGGGAGGCAGGAAGAACTCCGGACCGACGCCGTGGTGCATCTCCACCACGCGAGGGTGCAGGCCCTTCTTATCGTCGTACAGCGTGCGCGAGGTCGTCAGCACCAGGCCCGCGTGCGCCATCAGCGCGGCCTCGGTCTCGGCCAGGTTCGGCGGCGGCGAGGGCAGGCCGTAGAAGTTGTCCACGCAGTCGTACACCACCAGCGAGGGCGCGAGCTGGTCGAGGATCGCGAGCGTCGTTGCGGTCGGCAGGTAGGCGAACACCACGGGGCCGCGGCGCAGGCCGCGGTCGTGCAGCATGTCGACCAGGCGGGGCGCGAGGAGAGAGGCGTTGGCCTCGCGGAACAGGCGCCGCGTCGGCGGCAGGACGAGGGGGCTCACCACGCTGATGCCGACCGGGGCGGCCACGCGCCGCGAGCGTCCGCGGCGGACCGCGCGCCGCAGTCGGGAGGCGACGCGGCCCAGGTCGCGCAGTCCCGGCTCGCGGAAGCCGGTGTTCTCGACGAAGAAGACCCGGTGGCCGGCCTTCGCCCACTGCGCGGCGAACGCGTGATGGCGTTGCCAGGTCGCGTCCCATTCGACGCTCGACAGGATGACGACGTCGAAGGGACGGCTCTTCATCGCGCCGCCGGGTCGCCCTGGCGGCGCGCGAACCAGTCCCAGCGGCCCGCGCATTTCCCCTCGAAGTCGCGCGCGTCGTCGAAGCCGGTGACCTCGGTGCGCTTGAGCAGGAGCGGGTCGCGGCCGGGCGCGTTGACGCCGTACAGGGAGCAGCCGGCGCGGACGAAGCCCGCCTCCCTCGCGGCCGCGGCGGTCCGTCGCGAGGCGGCGCCGTGCGGCCAGGACATCACCGTCACGGCGCGGCCGACGGCGTCCTCCAGGCGCTTCCGCGAGCCCGACAACTCGGCGGCGAGCGCCGCGTCGTCGAGGGCGTCGAGGCGCGCGTGCGTGAGGCCGTGGGCTCCGATCTCGCAGCCGGGGACGCGGGCGAGCTCCTTGAGCTCGTCCCAGGCCAGGTGCGGACGTCCGGAGTCGAGCAGGCCCGGAGTGGCGCAGACGGTGAACGGTATCTTCCTCTTGGCGAGCATCGGGGCCGCCGTCGTGAGTGCGTCCCGGTAGCCGTCGTCGAACGTGATGCAGACCTCGGCGCCGCCGTCGAGCGCCGCCCCGCCCAGAGAGACCGGCGTTCCGGACCGGCCCGACGCAAGAAGCTCCAGGTGCCGTTCGAAGGACTCCGGCCGTACGCACAGCCCGTACGGGTCGCCGGGAATGGCCGTGCCGACGGCATGATAGCCGAGGATCCTCAGACCGGGGGCGGCGTCCGTCCCGACCGCGGCCGCGACCGCGCGCCACACGGAGTGCTTCCAGCTCATCCGCCCTTCCCCAGCTTCCAGGCGATCAGCGCGCCGGCGGGGCCGCGCAGGAACGCGGGCCGCGCGAAGTCCCACTCGCCGACGGTGTCGGCGGCTTTCGCGCCCAGCCCGCTCTTGAAGTCGGCCACGCCGCGCGCGGCGTCGGGGTCGGCGCCGCCCAAGTCGTAGGTCCGCGCGCCGCGGCGGCGCGATTCCAAGATGAGCGCCCACAGCAGGGCGTAGGACGCGTACACCTTGCGCGCCTCGGCCGTCGCCGCGGCGAGCAGGTCCGTCGCCGAGCCCCCGAACACCGCGCACGCGCGCAGCGCGACGGTCTTCCCGTCCACCAGCGCGCGCTTGAGCACCAGCGTCCCGCCGAGCGCGCGGACCAGCGAGCGCAGCTCGTCGGCGCGGTGCTGGGGCGGCAGGCCTTTGAGCGCCTCCATCTCTCGGTACACGGCCTCCATCCCGGCGGGGTCGGGGTCCGTCCAGTCCACGACGACGGCGCGCGCGTTCCCGCGCTTGAGGTTGTGGCGCCAGTTCGACGAGAGGCCTTCCTTGAGCGGCTCCGGCTCCGGCGTCAGGTCGAGCAGGTAGGTGCGGTTGCGGTCGAGCGGGCGCGCCGGGCGCGTCCAACCCGCGCCGGCCAGGAACGCCTCGGACGCGGCGTCGAGCTCGCGGTAGGAGCACACGCGGCCGTAGACCGCGGTCCCGCCCGCCGCGTCGGCCAGCGCCGCGCGCAGGCCCGCGTTCCACAGGCCGGGGTCGCCGACGGGGCCGCCGCGGGCCCACAGCAGGCGCGCGCCGCCGGGCGCGCTCTTGACCAGCGCCTGCGCCGCGGCCAGCGGCGCGTCGTCCGGCCCCGCGACGACGCGCACCGGTCGCCAGCCGAAGTCGGCCTTGTGCCGCGCCCACGCGGAGGTCTGGAACGCGTTCGCGCTCGGGACGGCGGCCAGCGCCGCGTCCCACGCCGCGTCGTCGCCGGCGAAGGCGCGCCAGTTCACCACAGGAAGTGCGCCAGCCCGACGGTCCGGTCCGCCTCGGGCGCGCTCGCGCGCGTCGCGTCGGGCAGGTCGGGCCATGGCAGAGTCGTCAGCCCGGCGGCGGCGAAGACGGAGCGCGCGGCGGCGAGGTCCTTGGCGCGGAACGCGTAGGCGTAAGGGACGACCCCGTCGGGCAACGACGGGAACACCGGCGCCAGGCCCGCGTCCCGCGCCAAGCCGTCGCACAGCGTCCACAGCGCGCGGCGGCGCGACGCCTCGACGGCCGGGTCGGCGCAGGTCAGCGGGCGCTCCAGCTCGGGGCACGGCGCGGCCGGAGACGGGAGGACGCGCTCGGACTCCGCGTCCGGGCCGACGTGGCCGCTGGCGTCTCCGCGCAGCGCGCGGACGGCGGTGAGCGCCGCGTGCGTCGCGCGCGCGCCGGCCAGCGCCAGGAACGGGCGCGCCGCGGCCTTCAGCGCCGGACGGCGGCCCGGCATCGGCTCGAACGGGAGCTGCGGCGGCAGCTTCGCCGCGAGCGCGGGGTCGGCGGCGACCAGCGCTCCGCCGTTGGGCAGGGGCAGGCTCTTGCGCAGGCTCAGTATCCCCAGCGGGGCGCGAGTCCCCAGCAGGCGGCCGGCGGCGTCGCGGGAGAACAGCGCGTGCGCGGCGTCCTCGATCACCAGCGCGCCGCAGCGCCGGGCGTAGGCCTCGAACGGAGCGAGGTCCTGCGGCCAGCCGAAGTAGTCCACGGCCAGGACCGCGCGCGCGTCGGGCCAGCGCGACGGGTCGTCCTGCGGAGCGAGGTCCGGGCGCACGCCGTAGAACGCGGGCTCGGCGCCGGCGGCGGCGACCGCGGAGAGCAGGTCGCGGCAGACGAAGGACGGCAGGAGCACGCGCCCGCCCTCCGCCCCGGCCAGCGTCAGCGCCTCGACGAGGGCGTTCCGGCCGTGGCCGAAGAAGCGCAGCGCCGCGGGCGCGAACAGGTCCTGCACGCGCCACGGCGCTTTCGCGCGCGGCGGGGCGTACACGGTCGCGGGGAGGTCCATCACGTCCCCAGGCGCTTCAGCGCCCACAGCGTCAGCGTCGCCGCGTTCTTCCAGTCCGTCGGGCACTCGGCGACCGCGCGGCGAGCGTATCGGCCGGCGGTCCCCAGGTCGCCCTGCCCGATCAGCAGGCGCGCGGCCGAGCGGCACATCACGCCCAGGCGGCGGCGCATGCGCGCGCGCGTGGCGGAGTCCGGATCGGGAAAGTTCTTGAAGTGGTCGCGCAGCAGGTGCTCGAGGTTCGTGTTGTGGTACACGATCTTGTTCGACGCGCCGCGCTCGACGAGCTGGTACTCGCCCAGGACCTTGGGCAGGAAGCGCATCCGGCACACGCGCGCCAAGCGCATCCACAGGTCGTAGTCCTCGACGGTGTTGAAGGCCTCGTCCTCGCGGAACAGGCCGGCCTCGAACAGCTTGGCCTTGCGCACCGTCGTGGCCGAAGGAGAGAGCGCGTTGCCGTCGAAAAGGAGCTTCTCGTACATCCGCTCCACGAGCGGGCCGTTGTGCGAGACGCGCACGAGCTTCCCGTCCTTGACGATGTTCTCGTCGTGGCAGACCAGGTCGGCCTCGGGATGGGCGTCGAACTCGGCCATGGTCTCGGCCAGCTTCGTCGGGAACCACAGGTCGTCGTGGTCCAGGAAGGCCACGAACTCGCCTTCGGCGGCGCGGATGCCGGCGTTGCGCGCGCCGGCGATCTTTTTATTCTCCTGCTTGAGGCAGCGGCCGCGCAGGGCGGTCTTCGCGAGATAGGCGTCGACCAGCGCCTTCGTGTCGTCCTTCGAGCCGTCGTCCACGACGACGACCTCGAAGTCCTTGTAGGTCTGGGCGGCGACGGTGGCCAGCGTCTTCTCGATGAACGCCGCCGCGTTCCACGCCGGGATGACGACGGAGACGCGGGGGGGCAACCTAGGCCCTCGCGGTCATCGCGGCCTTCATCGCCGCCAGGCCCTCGCGCAGGGTCATCGGCTTCACGCCGAGCTCGCGCTCCATGCGCGCCGTCACGAAGGTCGTGTTGCGCGGGCGCGGGGCGATGCCGGGGAAGGCGTCGCTGCCGACGCGCTGGATGAGGGAGACGTCCAGGCCGAAGGCGCGCGCGACCTCGCGGCCGAACTGCCAGCGGTTGACCGAGTCCTTGCCCGCCAGGTGGAAGACGCCCTCGGGGCGCTTGCGGACGACGGCCCACAGCGCGTGGCCGCATTGGATGTTGTAGAGAGGGTTCTCGTACACGTCGTCCACCAGGGAGACCGTCTCGCCGCGCATCAGCTTCTCGTAGATCCAGGTCGCCGGGTTCGGGCGCGTGACCGAGTGGTTCCAGCCGTACATCAGGATCGGCCGCACGATGGTCCAATGCCGCAGCGTCTCGCGGACCAGGCGCTCGCACTCGACCTTCAGGCCGCCGTACTTGTTGATCGGATGGACTGGGTCGTCCTCGCGGTAAGGGGCGCGCTTGCCGTCGAACACCGCGTTGGTCGAGACGTAGACCAGGTGCGTGTCCGCGCGCCGCGCCGCCGAGGTCACGTTCAGCGTGCCGACGATGTTCGACTCCAGGCTCTCGGCGTAGTGCTTCTCCACGTAGTCCACGCTGGCGATGCCCGCCGCGTGCACGACCGCGTCGAATTTCGACCGGGCGAAGAGCCGGTCCACGGCGCGCTTGTCGCGGATGTCGAGGACCAGGTGCTTGGACTTCGAGCCCTCGACCTTGTAGTCGCGCTGGTGGAGGCTGACGACGCGCCAGCCCGCGGGCATCGTCTCCTCGAGGCCTTTGCCGAGGAGTCCGGTGCCGCCGGTGACGAGGACGGTCTTCTTCACTCTCGCGTCAGACGTTGTAGCGACCTGCCTTATAGTCGGACAGATGCGCGCGGACGTAGGCGACCGTCTCCGCGAGCCCCTTCTCGAGCGTCCAGCGCGGCTTCCAGCCCAGGACCTTGCCGGCCTTGCGGCGGTCGCAGAGCAGGCGCAGGACCTCGCTCTTGTCCGGCCGGACGCGCGCGCGGTCCGTCTCCAGGACGGCGCGGCGGCCGCACAGCCTCATCAGCAGTTCGGCGGTCTCGCCGATCGTGACGCCGTGCCCGGAGCCTAAATTGAAGTCCTGCCCGGCCGAGCGCGCGGAGCGCGCGACCGCGAGGAAGCCCTCGACGGTGTCGGCGACGAAGTTGAAGTCGCGGACCGGCGTCAGTGAGCCGAGCCGCAGTCTCTCGGCGCCGGACAGGAGCTGGGCGGCGATCGTCGGGATCACCGCGCGCGCCGACTGGCGCGGGCCGTAGGTGTTGAAGGGGCGGGCGATGGCCACGGGCAGGCCGAACGAGCGGTGGAAGCTCTCGGCCAGCGCGTCGGCCCCGATCTTGGTGGCGGAGTAGGGAGACTGGCCCTGGCGCGGGTGCTTCTCGTCGATCGGGACGTAGAGCGCTGTGCCGAAGACCTCGGAGGTCGAGGTGTGCACGACCTTGGAAACCTTGCGCCGCAGGGACGCTTCCAGGACGTGGAGCGTGCCCTTCATGTTGGTCTCGACGTACTGGGCCGGAGCCTCGTACGAATACGGGATACCGATGAGGGCGCCCAGGTGGAAGACGATCTCGTGCCCGGAGACGAATCCGTCCACGAAGTAGGGGTCGGTCAGATCGCCGGACAAGACCTCGATGCGGCGGGCGAGCGCCGGGGCGGTCTGCTCGAGGAAGCCCCAATGCGAGGCGGAGTTGTAGTGGACCAGCGCGCGCACTCGCGCCCCGCGGCGGGCCAGCTCCTCGGCCAGGTGGCTGCCGATGAAGCCGCCGGCCCCGGTCACGGCCACGCGGCGTCCCTTCCAGAATGTGTCGGTCATGACGCTTCCCCGGAGTCTATCATTTCGCGGTTCCGAGGAGGATTCCGCGGTACTCGCGCGCCATCCTCTCCGCCGCGAAGGCCTCGCGCGCCCGGCGCCGGCCGGCCTCGGAGAACCGCCGGAGCTTGGCCGGCGAGTCGAGCAGGTCGGCGAGCACGCGCGCCAGCTCCGCGGCGTCCCCGGGAGGGACCAGCACTCCCGTCTCGCCGTCGACCACGACCTCCGGGAGCCCGCCGACACGGGAGGCCACCACCGGCCGTCCGGCGCTCATCGCGTCCAGGGCGCCCAGGCCGAAGCTCTCGCGCTCC
>JACQBB010000461.1 GCA_016194625.1 Elusimicrobiota bacterium
CGTCGGAGCCGCAGATGGACGCCGCGGTCACCCGCACGATGACGTCGCGGGCGTGTTCGATGCGCGGGTCCGGCACCTCTTCGACGCGCATGTCCAGCGGCCGGTGGAAGACCAAAGCTTTCATGACTCGGCCTCCTTCTCTTGAGTATAAGGCGGCCGCCCGGGCGCCGCCCAACGCCGGAAGGTCACGGTTTTGCGACGGCACGCTCCCGAGTCAGATTCGTCATCTCCCGACCTTGACGGGCTCGCGCACGCCTGTTACACTGAAAATGTCGGACGTTCGTGCGGTCTGACGGTGGGACTTTAAAGGTTCAACTTGGCCCCGGCCTCAACGGGACCTAAAGCGGACTCTCGCAGTTGACCTTGGTCCCGCTCGGGCCGGGGTCGCTTCTTTTAAGGAACGCCCCCGGTGGTCTCCAAAGGCGTATGAGGACGCATGGAGGGGACATGTCGATTCAATCGAGCGAGGAATACGAAAAGCAGGGTCTGAGGCTGCTCCACTCCGAGCGGCCGGCGGACGCGTTGGCGGTGTTCGAGGAAGGGATGCGCCGCTTCCCCGGCGACGCGGACCTGACGATGGGGACGGCGATGGCGCATCTGGGGATGGGCGACTTCGTCCGCGCGACCGAGATTCTGGAGGACCTGTGCCTCCGCAACCGCTCGGCCGAGACGCTGCAGGCGCTGGCGGAGGCGTATCTCGCGCGGGGCATGGTCTCCGAGGCCGTGCGCGCGGGCAAGGAGGCGGCGGCCGGCGCGCGCGACGACGCGCGCCAATTGAGCCGCCTCGGGCGGACATTCTACTCGCGAAGGCGCTACCGTGAGGCTCTGCCGTTCTACGAGCTCGCGGCGGAGGCCTCGCCGGAGTGGAGCGAGACTTGGTTCGGACTCGGCGCGTGCCAATGGGCGCTGAGGCAGGCGGCGAGCGCCGAGGCGGCGCTGCGCCGGGCGGTGCAGCTGGACCCGGCGGACTGGCAGGCGAAGCAGTTCCTGGGCTGCGTGCTGTGCGACGTGGGACGCAAGGACGAGGCGCGGGCGATGCTGGAGACCGTGCCGCTGGACGTGCCGTGGCAGAAGCCGGCGCTGGAACGGCTGGTGGCGTTGTCCTGGTGGCCGTCGGACGAGAAGAAGAGTCGGCAGATGGAAGAGCTGTGGCAGAGGACGATGGGCAGCGCGGCCCCGCGCGGCGCGCTGGACGTGATGGCCGAGGTCAGCAAGAAGCTGGACGAGCCGTCGTAAGTCCGAGCCGTGGCGTTCGTGAGCCGAGTGGGGCCGCCCCGACGACGAGGGGCGGCCCCCGCTTTTTTCTGCGATAATGTCCCGGTGACGAAACGGGAGAAGCTCAAGGCGCACATCGCGCGCTTCGCGCGCGAGCGGGAGTGGGGGAAGTACCACACGCCCAAGAACCTGGCGATGGCGATGGTGAAGGAAGCCGCCGAGGTGGTGGAGATCTTCCAGTGGCTGACGCCCGCGCAGGCCAAGCGCCTGACGCCCGCCCAGCGCGCGCACCTCGCCGACGAGCTGGCCGACACCTACGTCTACCTGACCAAGATCGCCGACTGTTTCGGGATCGACCTCGACGAGGCGGGCCTGCGCAAGATGGTCAAGAACGAGCGCAAATATCCGGCGGCGCTCCAGCGCGGCGGGATCGTCAAGAAGCGCCGTTAACGAGCGGCGCTTCGAAGCGCGTCGAGGTTGGCGCTCAACATCTCGAGGCGTTCTCGGGTCCCGACCTCGGCCGGCAGCGGCTGGATCTTTAGGCCCAGATAGGAGACGTCTCCAGCCGCCTTGAGCGCATCCTTCGCCGCGGCGACGGTCAGGATGGACGACGGGCGCGAGACCGAGAACGGCGCGTGCGAGTCCTTCCAGGCGCCGTATTCGGCGTCATCCGCCGCGGCTCCCGAGAAGAACAGGCCCGCGAGCAGACCGGCTTCGCGGCAGCGGCGGAGATGATCGAGCGGGCCTTGAGCGCTGCGCGTCTCCACGGCGGACCTTCCCCAATTGACCAGCATGCGCGCCGGGGTCCTCCCGCGCGACGACTTCACGGCGACGCACTCGTCCTCGATCCGCAGGAAGCGCTTGTCGCCCGGGTGCGCGGCCACGGCGGCGTCGCAGTGCTCGACGAGGAGCTCCGCGCCCGACCAGTCCTCGCCGCGCAGCGCCGTCAACGAGTCGGCGAAGCCCTCCAAGCTGGACCGGACGCCGGGCGCGCCCAGGCGCGGCGCCGAGTGGACGGCGACCGCGGCGACGGCGGGGCGGCCGAGGAAGCGGCGGAGATGCTCGACCGTACGGCGCGCCTTGTCGGCGAAGTCGAGGGCGCGCTTGCGGCCGTCGGCGTCGGCGGACGCCAGGCCGAAGCGCGGGTCTTCCTTCACGCGCTCCATGGTGCCGGGCAGCAAGGTGAGCACGAAGCGCCACTGCGGGCGCAGTCGGTCCAGCAGCCAGCCGTCGTCGTGGGCGTGCAGGCGGCCGTGATAAGGGAGCTCGAGCCCCTCCAGGTCCAGCCGGGCCAGCCCCTCGAACAAGGCCGACTCGCCGTCTCGGTCCCAGGGGGAGCCGGGCTTGGACAGCGCGTAGGACGAGACGAAGGGCTTCACGCCGCTAGGGTAGCAAAACGGCCGTAGGCCCTTTGCCGCCGCCCCGCGCGGGACCTTCGGCCCGACGGCGGGGCTGCGGTCCGGGCTACACTCCCCTCATGATGAAGCGCGCGGGTCGCGTCGTCCTGGCGTTCGGTCTCATCGCCTCCCTGGAGGCCCCGGTCCTGGCGCAGGTGCGTCCGATCACGATGCCGGGCGTCGCGCTGACTCCCGGAGCGCCCGCCGCGGCCGTCGTCAACGGGACCGCCTTCGGCGTCGCGCCGGCCGCGCTGCTCTCCGCGCCCGCCTTGTCCGCCGCGCCGTCTCTGGCCGCCGCGCCGATGTCCGCGCCCGCCGCCTTCGCCGCGCCGGCCGCCGTCGCTCCGGCGCTCGCGGCGGCTCCGGCCGCGTCGCTCCCCGCCGCCCAGACGGCCAAGGCCGCGCTGACCGCCCTGACGGCCGCCCCCGTCCCGGGCGCGCCGGCGCTGTCCGGCTACGAGAGCGGCCGCCTCGCCTTCGACGGCGCCGCGTTGTCGGGGCCGGCCGCCGATCCGGCGCCCGCCGCCCCGGTCGCGCCGCGCGGCGACACGCTCTCGTTCAACGGCCAGAGCCTGCCGACGCGGATGTTCTCGGACAAGACCCAGGTCTCCGCGCACCTGATCCGCGCGATCGACGCGACGAAGAAGACGCTCGACATCGCGATCTACGAGCTCGCGATCCGCGAGGTCCACGACGCGCTCAAGCGCGCGAAGGACCGCGGCGTGAAGATCCGCATCGTGATGGACGAGGGCCACGTCTACCCGACGAAGCCCGGCGCGCGCCGCACTCCCGAGGTGCAGGCGATGATCGACGACGGCTTCGCGATCAA
>JACQBB010000422.1 GCA_016194625.1 Elusimicrobiota bacterium
GGAGAACGACACCTCCACCTACATGGTCCCGGGCACGCTGTGCCTGCTGCTGTGCCTGGTCACGCTGACGCTGACCGCGATGTCGATGACGCGCGAGCGCGAGATGGGGACGCTCGAGACCCTGCTCGCGGCTCCCGTCTCGCCGTGGGAGGTGCTGGCGGGCAAGACGGTGCCGTTCGCGATCCTGGGGATGTGCGACGTGCCGCTGGTGCTCGCGGTGTCGTGGGCGATGGGCGTGCCGATCCGCGGGCCGCTGTGGGAGATCGTCCTCGTCTCCCTCGTCTTCGTCGGGACCTCGGTCGCGCTCGGCTTCCTGATCTCGTCGTACACGAAGAGCGCCCAGCAGGCCCAATTGGGCACCTTCCTGATCCTGTTCCCGGCGATCCAGCTCTCCGGCGTCGTGTACCCGGTCGAGAACATGCCGCTGGTCGTGAAGTGGATCACCTACTTCGACCCGATCCGCTATCTCGTCGTGATGATCCGCCACCTGATGCTGAAGGGCGGCGACCTGGGACTGCTCCTGCCCAACCTCGCGGCGCTGGCCGCGATCGGCGCCGCCGCCGTCGTGTGGGCGGGGCGCCGCTTCCGTCAGACGCTGAACTGACGCGCGCTCAGGCGACGGCCAGGCCGGCGCCCTTGTCGTTCCACTCCGACAGCAGCAGCAGCGGGTTCAGCGCGGCCGACCCCACCATCGGCTTCCAGCCCAGCTCCTCGCGGGCCCGCGCGCTCGCCACGCGCTGGTCCATCGCCAGCGCGTCGGCCAGGGACCCCAGGTCCCGGCGCGCCCGCTCGAGCGGCACCGTCAGCGTCTCGCCGCCGCCGGCGGCGTCGATCAGCGCCTCGGCGACCGAGGCGACGGAGTCCGCGCTCCCGTCCGTCGCGTGATACAGGGCGCGCTTGGGCGCCCGCTCGACGACGAGCCGGTACAGGTCCGCCAGGTCGTCGAGGTACACGCTCGCCCACGCGTTCTCCCCGCCGCCGATCAGCGGCACGACGCGGTCGTCGTACAGCGCCTTCAGCATCAGCCCGTACAGGCCGCCGTGCTCGCCGTACACGCAGCCGGGGCGGATCACCGCCGCCGACGAAGGGCCATCGGCGGCCGACAGCGCGTAGCGCTCGTGGTCCGGGCGCCACGCGACGACCGCCGGCGGGTTCGGCGCCGCGCCCTCGTCCTGCGGCTCGGCGCCGCGCGGGCCGAGCACCCACGTCCCCGAGGTGTACACGAAGCGGCGGGGACCCGCGCCCGAGCGCACCAGCTCGGCCAGCGCGGTCGTCGCGACGGCGTCGGTCGCCGCCGCCTCGGCGCCGAATTGGAAGCCGCAGTGGACGACGGCCTCGCAGCGTCCCGCCGCGCCCAAGTAGGTCTCCGGGCGGTTCAAGTCGCCGAACACCGGCGTCATCCCGTCGGCGCGCAGGCGCGCGGCCTTCGCCCCGGAGCGCGCCAGCCCCGTCACCGCGTGTCCCGCGCGCAGCAAGGCGCGCGTCACCGCCGAACCGATGTAGCCCGTCGAGCCGGTCACGAAGATCCTCATGGTCCCTCCGGAGGCGGGGCGCCCCTCATCGACAGCGTAGCGCCGCGCGCGCGCCCCGTCGCGGCCCGCGCCGTCAGCGGCGTCAGCGCGCCATTTGGCATAATCGCTCGCATGGAACGAACGGAGATCAAGACGGTCCTGGCGGAGAAGAAGGCCGGCGACGAGGTGACGGTCGCGGGCTGGATCAAGTCGGTGCGCGCCTCGAAGAGCGTGGGCTTCGTCCACCTCAACGACGGCTCCACCTTCGACTCCCTGCAGGTCGTCGTGCCCGAGGCTTTCCCCGGCCGCGAGGCCGTCCTCAAGCAGATCACGGGCGCCTCGCTGGCGGTGACGGGCCGGCTCGTCGCCTCGCCCGGCAAGGGCCAGGCCTTGGACCTGGAGCCCAAGTCCATCGAGGTCATCGGGGAATGCGACCCCTCCTCGCCCGTGCAGAAGGCCGGCACCTCCTTCGAGTTCCTGCGCGGCGTGGCGCACATGCGCCCGCGCACCAACACCTTCGGCGCCGTGTTCCGCGCGCGCGCGGAGCTGTCCTACGCGGTGCACGACTTCTTCCGCAACCGCGGCTTCGTGATGTGCCACTCGCCGATCCTGACCACCTCCGACTGCGAGGGCGCGGGCGCGATGTTCCAGGTGTCCACGCTCGACCTGGAAAAGCCGCCGCGCGGCGCCGACGGCAAGATCGACTGGTCCAAGGACTTCTTCGGCGAGAAGACCAGCCTGACCGTCTCCGGCCAGCTGGAAGGGGAGATCCTGGCGATGTCGCTGTCGAAGGTCTACACCTTCGGCCCGACCTTCCGCGCCGAGCAGTCCACCACGCCGCGCCACGCCGCCGAGTTCTGGATGATCGAGCCCGAGTTCGCCTTCGCCGACCTGAAGGACGACCGCGACCTGGCCGAGGCGTTCGTGAAGCACCTGATCGAGCACCTGTTCAAGCACTGCGCGCGCGACCTGCAGTTCTTCGACGAGCGCGTGGAGAAGGGCCTGCGCGCGAAGCTGGAGGCGGTCGCCAAGGCCGAGTTCGGCGTGCTCGACTACACCGACGCCATCGGCATCCTCGAAAAGGCCGGCCGCAGCTGGAACTACCCCGTGAAGTGGGGCATGGACCTGCAGACCGAGCACGAGCGCTACCTCACGGAAGAGTACGCCAAGAAGCCCGTCTTCGTCATCAACTACCCGCGCAGCCTGAAGCCGTTCTACATGTACTGCAACGACGACGGGAAGACGGTCGCGTGCATGGACCTGCTCGTGCCGCGGGTCGGCGAGCTCATCGGCGGCTCCCAGCGCGAGCACCGGCTCGACCGGCTCGAGGCGCGCATGCGCGAGGCCGGTCTCGACCCCCAGCACTACGGCTGGTATTGCGACCTGCGCCGCTACGGCAGCGTCCCGCACGCCGGCTTCGGCCTCGGCTTCGAGCGCATGCTCATGTACTGCACCGGCATGGAGAACATCCGCGACGTCGAGCTCTGCCCCCGCGTCCCCGGCTACGCCAAGTTCTAGGGTCAGGCCTTAACTTATTGAACTTGTTCGGGCACGCGCCCGTTCAACAAGTCAAACAAGTTAAGGCCTGACCCTTAGTAAACTAGTCGAATGGATTGGTCGCCGTTCTGGGTGTGCGGGCCGGAGGAGAAGGCGGCGGCGCCGCGCGGGGTGTCCACGGCCGAGGGGCTGGGGGACCGGATGCGCGTGGCGGCCTTCGCGGAGCTGCAGGCGCGCGAGGCGTTCCGCTGGGCGGCCGACGCGTTCCTGGACGCGAGCGACGAGCTGCGCGCCGCCTGGCGCCGCATCGCCGACGACGAGGACCGCCACCTCCGGATGCTGCTCGAGCGCATGGCCGAGCTGGGCATCCGCCCCGACGAGCGGCCGGTGTCGGACCGGCTGTGGCGCTCGCTGTCGGCGTGCAAGACGGCGCCCGAGTTCGTCGCCTACATGAAGACCGCGGAAGAGCGCGGCAAGGCGGCCGAGGAGAGCTTCCGCGTGACCTTCGCCCGGCGCGACCCCGTCACCGCCGCCATCTTCGGCACGATCGCCGACGACGAGGCCGAGCACATCGCCCTCGGCGCCAAAGCCGCGCAAGACTTCCGTCATTGACGCCGCCGCGCGCATATGTCAGCATGCGCGCGCCGCATATCTCCCGCCGGTGGAACCTGGTGAGATCCC
>JACQBB010000451.1 GCA_016194625.1 Elusimicrobiota bacterium
CGAGCGCGACGAGGGCCGCGGCGAGGACCGCGGCGAGGGCGGTGCGGAAGAGGCGCGTCGTTCGGGCGAGGCTCATCTTCGTCCTTATGATAGCGTGCGCGTCTCCCGGACGCTTGGGTCCTCGGGCCCGGGAACGGGAGGCAGAGGGCCTAGGCCCCCGGGACCTCCCGGTGCGGCCTCACTTCTTGGCGGTCTTCGCCTTCTTCGCGTCTTCCTTCGGCGGCTTCGGGTTGTTGAAGTTCCGGATGCGGTTCATCACGTTCTTCAGGAACTTGTCGAACTTCAGCCGCGACCAGTCGTTCAGCGACGGCTGGTAGGCGCCCGCCGTATAAAGGAAGTTCAGCTTGTAGTCGGAGACCTCGCGGAACCCGCCGGTGCCGCCGTAGGGCAGGCGCATCGTCGGCCACATCCGGCGCACGAGCAGGTCGTACAGCTGGACCTGGGTGTCCTTTTCCAGATTCTGCAGGGTCGGGACCTGGCCGGTCTTGAAGTCGACGATCACGACCTCCAGCTTGCCGTCCTTGGTCTCGCGGGCGACGACGAAGTCGAAGATCAGGCGGAACACGTCGCGGTGGTCCGCGACGCCGCCCTTCTTGTAGCGGTCGGAGACGACCAGGTTCGGCAGTTCGGTGCCGACCGCGATCGGGTACACGGCCAGCACGTCGGCCGCGACGCGGTGCATCGCGCGCAGGCGCTGTTCGACGGTCTCGTAGAAGCCCGCCAGGCTCTCGCCGGGGCGGCCGAGCAGGTTCTTCGCCGAGCCCTTCGCGATCTCCTCCTCCCAGATCCGGCGGCCCATGTCCACGGTCTCCTCGGCCGACGGGAGCTTGCCGGTGTTGCGGTACACCCACACCGCCCAGTTGAAGGCCGAGTGCATCACGTGGCCGGTCATCATGTACACGTTGCCGCCGTCGAAGCCGCCGCCGGTGCGGCCCTGCAGGAAGCTCGAGATCTTGGAGGCCGAGGCCGCCAGGTCGCCGGGCAGGTTGACCCGGTACGGCCCGAGCAGGGACGCCAGCGACTCGTCGGCGAACGCCGCGCCCTGGGAGCCCAGGTGCTTCGCGGGCAGGACGGCGCCGGCGAGCGCGCCCAGCAGCGCCTCGTCGCGGGAGATGACCATCACGTCCGAGGGGTTCACGAACAGGCCCTCGTGGTCGCGCATCATCTCGAACAGGTGCGGCAGCGCGGAGACCATGCTGTGCGGGCGGGCGGTCACGACGGCGCGTCCTCCGCGCTCGGCCGTCGACCACTGCCACGCGTCGGGCGACAGCCGCATGCCGCGCATGCCCTCGATCAGCGCCGTCTTCGCGGCCGCCGCGTCGGCCCCCTTCTCCAAGACCACCTCGAACTTGGTGGACTTCGCGTCGACGGCGGACGCGCGGACCTTCGACGACGCGACGAAGCCCATGATCTCGAGCTCCTGCGGCGTGAAGCGGACCGACGGCATCGGGCGCGCGAAGTTGCCGCTGTGGCCGGACAGGGAGTTGCCGTCGTCGGCCAGGATCAGCATCTTGTAGCGGGAGATCTGGTCGCGCTGCTTGACCGACAGGCGCTTGGTCAGCAGGTCGTCCACGGAGCCGACGACGCCGTTCGGCTTGTCCGAGAACATCACGAAGTACACGCCGGTCTTCATCAGCTTCGACATGTCCTCGATCTGCTCGTAGGGCACGCCGTCCGGGTACAGGCGCATGTCCAGGAACACGACCTTCGGCAGCTGATGGTTGATGCCGCGCAGCGCCTCCGGGATCGTCACGGGGACGCGCGGGACCGGCGCGTACGAGGACTCGTCCTTGTTCTCGGGCAGCTCGCGGGCCTTCGTCGCGGACAGGAAGCGCACGACGCGGACCTGGCTCTGCAGGGAGACGGGCGTCGGCGCGCCGGGGCGGCGAGCCTGGCGGTCCTTCAGGTCCTGGACCAGCATGTTGCGCAGCTGCTGGGTGGTCTTGCCGGCCATGCGCTGGCGGGTGAACATCCCCGCGAAGTCGGCGCGCTGCAGCGAGGCGATCTTGACGGTCTTGGCGGCGGTGACCTTGGTGTCGAACAGCGTCATCGTGCCGGACTTCACCGCGATCGTCGCGCCCTTCTTGAACTTGCCCCAGTACCACTCGGAGCCCTTGCTCTTGATCAGGCCGACGTGGGCCTCGAGCTTGCCGGAGCGGATGCCGTTGCGCGACTCGCGCGTGACGAACAGCTCGGGCATCAGCGCGGCGGCGTCCGAGACGTCGGTCGGCAGGTCCTCGGGGGCCTCGACCTCGTCGCCGGAGACCTCGGGCGCGGCGGGCTTGGCTCCGTCGAAGCCCCGGCCCGCGGCGGCCGCGGGCATCTCGCTGAGCGCGGAGAGCGTCGGCGCGGCGCCGGTCAGGCGGGCCCAGGCGCGGGCGAGGACGCCCTTCGCGTCGTGGGCGACCGTCGGGTTCTCGGCGCGCAGGCGGGACATCTCGGCGTCGATCGCGGAGCGCTCGCCGCGCAGGGCGTCGTGCTGCTCGAAGAAGCCGTGCGCCATCTCGTAGCCGAGGAACGAGGAGCCGAGCTCCTTCTCGACGGCGGCGCGGCGGGCGGCGAGCGCGCGGTAGCGCTCGACCGGCGAGGCGGCCGCGGCCGGGGAGGCCGCGAGCGCGGGAGCGGCGGAAAGGGCCGGCGCCGCCGACGGGGCGGAGCCGAGGCCGGACGGGAGCGACGCGGCCGACAGCGTCGTCAGCGCGGCCGGGACCGCGGACGCTCCCAGGGCGACGGGCGCGACTCCGGCGCGCGGCGCGCCGGCCGCGGCCGGGAGCTCGCCGACGCGCACCTGCGCGGCGGCGGGCGCGGCGAACAGCGTCGCCGCCAGGACGACCCGGACGGCCCGCGACAGGGACTTCACTTCGCCCCCGTCTTCTTGGCGGCCGGCTTCTTGGCGGCGGGCTTCGCCGCCGAAGAGGTCTTCGCCTTGGTCTTGGGCTTGGCCGGCTTCTTCAGGTCCTCCTTGGTCGCCTCTTCCTCGTGCTCGCGGTAGTACTGCTGGTACTCGGCGTCGGCCTCCATGCGCTCGATGGCCGAGGTGATCTCGCGGACGATGGGCCCGTCG
Source organism: Elusimicrobiota bacterium (assembly GCA_016194625.1). The sequence continues at coordinate 3,065 of JACQBB010000451.1, forward strand.
ATCAGGCCGGCCTCCTCCAGGGAGTCGAACTCGGACGCGGCGTACACCTTGATGCGGGCGCTGGAATGGCGCTCGAACTGGACGACGAGCTTGGTGATGACCGGGCCCTCGGGCGAGCCGTGGTGCCACTTGCCGTCCGCGCCCTTGCGCGCGTGGCCCTTCAGCAGGGCCATCGCGTACAGGCGGGCCAGGAACTCCTCGCCCTCGTCGGCGGTCTCCTTGCCGGTGCGGTACGCGTACGCGGTGAGGGTCACGCCCTCCCCGGTGGACTGGCGCATCACGCGCGGGA
>JACQBB010000452.1 GCA_016194625.1 Elusimicrobiota bacterium
GGCGGCGGCCGGCGAGAACGCGGCGGGAGCGGAATAGAGGGCGGGCGAGACCGGCAGCGAGGCCGCCGACAGGCTCGTCAGCGGCGCGACGGCGGGAGCGGCCGCCGAGACGCCGGCGTTGACCGCGGCGGCGGACGCGCCGGCGCCGGACGCGGAAGGAGCGGCGGCGCGGACGGCGGTGAACTGCGCGACGGCGGGCTGGACGCCGATCGCGTACGACAGCAGGACGACGAGCGCGCCGCGCAGGATCCGCATGGTCCGATTATAAGCCCCGCGGCCGGAAGGAGGGCGGGGTCTTTCGGCCCGTTCGACCGCGACCTAAGGCCCGGTCGAAACCGGGTCCGAAGACCCGCGCCGGAGGACGGCGGAAACGACACGCCCCCCCCGCGGAACGTCTAGAATCTCCTGCGGACGGCCATGACACGCCCCTCGACCCCGCCGGATGAGAACGAGCGCCTCGACCGCATCACGCGCCTGGCGCGGACGCTGTTCGACGCGCCGGTCGCTCTGATCGGTCTGGCGGACGCCGACCGCCAGCGGCTCCGGTCCCGTCCGGGCCTGGACGAGGCGCAGACGCCGGACGCCGAGTCCTTCTGCGCCCGCGCGATCCTGGGCTCCGAGGTGCTCGAGGTCCCGGACGCCGAGCGCGACGAGGGCCTCCGCGGCGGCCCGACGGCGGCCGGCGAGCCGCGCCTGCGCTTCTTCGCGGGCGTCCCGCTGACCTCGCCCGAGGGCCGCAAGGTCGGGACGCTGTGCCTCGCCGACCTCCGGCCCCGGACGCTGAGCGCGGACGAGCGGCGCGCGTTGAAGGACCTCGCGGCGATCGCGGAGCGGACGCTGGCCGAGACCGCCCCCGCCGCGCCCCCGCCGGACCCCGCCGCGGCCGCGGCGCTCGCGCGCCGGCGCGCGTCGCGGGAGCGCTGGCTGACCGCCGCCTTCGTCGCGGTCGTCGCCGTCCAGCTGACGGCCGCCGTCGTCTCGTACCGCCGCGTGCGCGCCCTCGTCGCCGCGACGCGGACCGTCTCCGCGGCCGAGCGCGACGCCCGCGTCGAGAAGGACGCGGCCGCGCTGGTCGCCGTCGCCGCCTTCGCCCGCGGGGTCGGCGCGACGGTCGTCATACTGGCCTTCTTCATCGTGCGCCGCTACGTCCGCGAGCGGACCCGGGCCGAGGACGCCCTCGCCGGAGCGCGCGACTCGGCGCTGCGCGACGCGGGCGCCCGCCGCCGGGCTCAGGAGGAGACGAACCGCCTCAGCGCCCGCCTCCACGCCGTGATCGACCAGATCGACGACGGGGTGCTGCTGCTCGAGACCGGCGGGGCGATCTCCCTCTACAACCGCTCGGCCGAGCGCATCCTGGGGACCTGGCGCGGCGAGTTCGAGCGCTTCCTGCGCGCGACCGAGCTCCCGGCCCCGCTCGCGCGGGCCTTGAAGGGCGAGACCGTCCGCGACGCGGCCGTGACCCTGAAGACGCCGTACCGCGCCGCCCCCGTCGCGCTCACCGTCCGCGCGGTCCCCCTGCGCGGACCGCAGGAGCTGACGACGGGCGCTATCGTGGTCTTCCGCGAGGCGGACGCGCGGCCGGCCGGCCGCTAGACTCCCTCAGCCCGGCTTCTTCGGGTGCGGGTGCGCGTGCGCCTTCTTCGGCAGGTGGTGGTACTGCTTCTGATGCGCCGGCTTCGACGGCGCGGAGGAGTACGCGGGGAGCGTCCGCTCGTGCTCGGCGAAGATCTCCGGCGAGGTCATCGCGATGAAGCGGCCCAAGATCTCCTCGAGCGTCATGTCCTTGGCGGCCTTGCCCCACTCGGGCCCGAGCAGGCCGGCGGCCTTCGCGAAGTGCTTCTGCGCCATGAAGCCCGTCAGCAGGCGCGCGACCTTGCGCTGGGCGACCTCGCGGCGGCCGGGGATCTTCCCCTCGCGCATCCTGGTCTTGGTCGCGTGCTCCAGACGGTTGATCATGTACCGGTGCGACGGCGACACCAGGCTGACCGCGACGCCCGACCGGCCGCTGCGGGCCGTGCGGCCGATGCGGTGGACGTAGACCTCCTGCTCGCGCGGGATCGAGTAGTTGATCACGTGGGTCAGGTCCTTCACGTCCAGGCCGCGCGAGGCCACGTCGGTGCAGACCAGGACGTTGACCTTGCGCTCGCGGAAGGCGCGCATCGTGCGCTCGCGGTCGTCCTGGGTCTTGTCGCCGTGGAGCGAGTCCACCTTGAAGCCGTGCTCGGACAGGAGCTGGGCCAGGTCGGCGACCAGCGACTTGGTCTGCGCGAAGACCAGGCCGTAGAAGTCGTCGGACAGCTCGATCAGGCGCGTCAGCACCGCGGGCTTGTCGCGCTCCGGCACGACGTAATAGACCTGCTCGACGGTCGTGGACAGGACCTCGGCGCGGTTGACCTGCGCCTGCTTCGGCTGGCGCAGATAGGTCTCGGCGACGCGGCGGACCTCCTTGCTCATCGTCGCGGAGAACAGCCAGATGCGGCCGCGCTCGCGCGGGGTCGCCTTCAGGATGCGCTCCAAGTCCTCCTTGAAGCCCATCGAGATCATCTCGTCGGCCTCGTCCAGGACGACGGTGGCCACCGCCGCCAGCGACAGCGAGCCGCGCTCCAGGTGGTCGATGACGCGGCCGGGCGTGCCGACCACGACCGCCGGATGGCGCTTCAGCCCCTCGAGCTGCTCGCCGTAGCCGGTGCCGCCGTAGATCGGCAGCGCCTTGACGTGCTTGTGCTTGCCGAACAGGTTCAACTGTCCGCACACCTGCAGGGCCAGCTCGCGCGTCGGGCACAGGACGAGCGCCTGCACGGTCTTCCGCGCGGGGTCGGCCTTCTCGACGAGGGGCAGGCCGAAGGCCGCGGTCTTGCCGGTGCCGGTGGCCGCCAAGCCCACGAAGTCGGTCGGCTCGCCCAGCAGGACCGGCAGCGCCTGCGCCTGGATCGGCGTGGGCGTCGCGAAGCCCAGCTCGCGCACCGCCTGCGCCACCGGCGCGCTCAGTTCCAGCTCGTCGAATGTCTTCAAGTCCGCCCTCCGGCGCTCCGCGCGCGCAAGCATCTTACCATGGAAGCTCCGTCCGCGCGGCGGCGGAGCCGGCCGCCGACGGGGGACTAGGCGCTCACTTCTTCCCGCCGCCGCCCAGGTACTTCTCCAGCTCCTCGGCGGACATCTGCGTCGCGTCCTTCTTCGGCTCGGCGGGCGGCGCGGAGGCGGGCGCCGGAGCGGGCGTCGCGGCGGGACGGGAGGCCCGCGCCGGCATCCCGGGCATCCCCGGCAGCGCCTTCGGCGGCGGGGCGGGCTCGGCCGGCGGAGCGCCCGCGTCCTCCGCCGGCGCCGGCTCGGGCGCCACCGCCGCGGGGGCCTGCGTCGCCTTGTCCACGGCCGCGGCCGGGACGGGCTTCGGCGGCGGCTCCTCCGCCAGATAGGCGCCGACCACGGCGCCTTTCGCGTCGGCCAGGACGAGCCCGAGCGCCTGGGCGCGGACGGCCTTGCGCCGGACCGCCTTCCCCTTCAGCACGCCGTCCACCGCCTCCGCGGCCGTCGGCCGGAACAGCGCGTAGCCCGAAGCCGCGCGCACGGTCCCCGGCGGCGGGAAGACCTCGGGGTCCTTGGCGTTCGTGAACGCGAGCGCGGCGCGCGCCGCGGGCCCGCCGGCGGACGCCGAGCGGTCCTCGAAGGCGGCGACGGGATGGGCCGGGTCCGCGAGCTTCGCGCACAACGGCGAGTACTTCAGCGCCGCGGCCCGCTCGGCCAGGCCGCGCGCGATGTCCGGCGGCAGGCCCGCGTCGCCCTTGGCGCGCTTCACCTTCGGGAAGTACGCGTCGAACTCCGGCCCCGCGGGGACCTGACGGCTCAAGCCGTAGTAGAGGATGAGCATGTCGAGGGAGTCCACCAGGCGGCACTCCTCGATCTTGGGCCTGAGCGCGCTGAACCGGAAGCCCTCCCAGCGCAGTCCGAAACGCCCGGGCGGGAGCGCGGGCTCCGCAGGCGGCGCCTCCGCCGCCGGCGCGGGCGCCGGCGCGGGCGCCGGGGCCGGCCGACGCAGGGTCAGCGCGTAGGCGACGAGCGCGGCGGCGGTCGCGAGCATCGCGAGCGCCGGCCTGTGGGCCGACAGCGCCGCGAGGGGCCCGGTCGCGGGCGCGCGCGGCGCCGGCGGGGTCGCGGCGGCCGCCGCGGCGGGCGACGGACGTTCGGGGGCCGCGCCGCCGCGCAGGAGGGCGTCCAGCTCCGGGTAGGACTTGACCGGGCGCCACGCGTCCGGCGTCGCGGCGCCGGCCGGCGCCACCATCGTGTCGGGCCCGAGCCCCGGGACCTTCTTCAGGTCGGCGGGCGCGAACGGCCCGTAGGTCTGACGGTTCATCCGCACCCAGTAGCGCATCGCCGACAAGGTTACCCCATCGGCCCCGCCGGCGCAAGCCCGCAGCCCGCGGCCGCAAAGAGAGCGCCCCCGGCCTCGCGGCCGGGGGCGCGTTTTCGGGAGCGGCGCGGGCTTACTTCAGCTTCGCGAGCTCGGCCTCGAGGAGGGCGTAGTCGCGCTCCTTGGTGATGTCGCCCTCGACGTGGACCCAGGCGACCTTGCCGTCCTTGCCGATCAGGACGGTCGCGCGCTGCGAGATGTTCGCGGCGGGCAGGAACAGGCCGTAGGCCTTCGTCACCTTGCGGTGCATGTCGGACAGGAGCGTGTGCTGCAGGCCCATCTTCGCCTTCCAGGCCTTGTGCGACCAGACGGAGTCGATGGAGATGCCGGCGACCTCGGCGTACTTGCCGAAGCGGGACAGGTCCTGGGAGAAGCAGACGTTCTCCTTGGTGCAGGTCGGCGACCAGTCGAGCGGGTAGAAGAACAGCGCGACGGGCTTCTTGCCGACGAGATCGGCGAGCTTCCAGTCCTTCTTCTCGGAGTCGGGCAGCGTGAAGTCGGGCGCGACGGCGCCCACGGCGATCGGCGTGGTCTCGGACGACGCGGTGGCGGTGGTCATGTGTTCTCCTGAGGGTTTTCGAGGGTCAGGCCTAAACTTATTGGACTTATTCCGGAATAAGTCCAATAAGTTTAGGCCTGACCCTTCCGTTAGGCTTTGACGAGCTTGATCTCGAGGGGTTTGGAGGCGGCGTTGCGCATGCTGACGGCGGCGGCGACCTTGCGGGCGGTCTCGCGGGAGGCCTTCGCCGGCAGGGAGTCGGGGTGGGAGATCGTGATCGGGGTGCCGACCTCGGACGCCTCGCAGACCTTGGGATCGAGCGGGATGCCGCCGAGCAGCTCGATGCCGTGGTTCTCCTTCAGCGCCTTCGCCGAGCCCGACGAGAAGATCTTCGATTCCTTGCCGCAGTGCGGGCACACGAAGCCCGACATGTTCTCGATCGCGCCCAGGATCGGCACGTTGAGCTTGCGGAACATCGCGACGGCCTTGCGCACGTCGGACAGCGCGATCGACTGCGGCGTGGTGACGATGACCGAGCCGGCGAGCGGGACGGTCTGGCACAGCGTCAGCTGGACGTCGCCGGTGCCCGGCGGCAGGTCGAGGACCAGGTAGTCGAGCTCGCCCCACTTCACGTCCTTGAGGAACTGGTTGATGGCGCCGTGCAGCATCGGTCCGCGCCAGATGACCGGCTTGTCGGGGTCCATCAGGAAGCCCATCGACATGATCTTCACGCCGTGGCTGACGGCGGGCTCGATCTTGTTGTCCTCGTCGGCGACGGGCTCGTAGGCCTTCACGCCCATCATCTGCGGCTGATTGGGGCCGTAGATGTCGGCGTCCATCAGGCCGACCTTCGCTCCATCGAGCGCCAGCGCGACCGCCAGGTTCGACGCGACGGTGGACTTGCCGACGCCGCCCTTGCCGGCGGCGACCGCGATCAGGTTCTTGATGCCGGGCGGGAGCACGCTCTCGAGCCGCGCGTCCTTCTTCACCGACGCCGTCATCTTGATCTTGACGTCGACGACGCCCTTCACCTTCTTGACCGCCTGCTCCGCGTCGAGCTGCATCATGCCCTTGAGCGGACAGGCGGGGGTGGTGAGCTCATAGTCGAAGCTCACCACCCCCCCGTCCACGACGAGGTTCTTCACCATCCCGAGCGTGACTATGTCCTTGTGGAGCTCGGGCTCGATGCACGTCGACAACGCCTTCAGAACCTCGTCTTTGGTCGGCATGGGAAACCCCTTACATCAGGAACAGCATCTCGCGGTACTTCGGGACCGGCCACGACGCGGCGGGCATCATCAGCTCCAGCGCGTCCACGTCGGCGCGGACCTTGTCGAACCACGGCTTGACCTTCTCGCAGAACGCGAAGGCCTTCTTCTCGACGTCCTCGATCGCCTCGGCGGCCTCGCGCGCGGACTGCAGGGCCTCCACGTTCTTCAGGACGGCGTCGGTCTTCTCGGCGACCGTGCGCAGCAGAGCGGCCTGCGCGGGAGCCTTCGCGCCCGCCAGCTTCTGGGCGGAGAGCGTCGAGCCGAGCGAGTTCTGGTACTCGACCGCGGCCGGGACGAACAGCGTCGTCGCCATCTCGGCGACGAGCTTGGCCTCGATGTCCAGGTCCTTGGCGTACTTCTCGAGGAGGATGTGGTAGCGGGAGTGCGACTCCTCGGCGGTCAGGACCTTGAGCTTCTCGAACAGGTCGACGGACCTCTTCAGGTCGAAGCCCTTCAGGGCCGCGGGCGTCGTCTTCTCGTTGGGCAGGCCGCGCTTCTTGGCCTCCTTCACCCACTCCTCGGAGTAGTTGTTGCCCTCGAAGCAGACGGCCTTCGACTCCTTGTAGAGCTTGCGCAGGACCTCGGTCGCCGCGTCCTTGAAGGACTTGCCGCCCTTCATCGCCGCGTCGATGAGCTTCTTGGTCTCGATCAGCTGGCCGGCGACGATCGTGTTGACCGTCGTGATCGGGATCGCGTTGTTGAACGACGCGCCGACCGCGCGGAACTCGAACTTGTTGCCGGTGAAGGCGAACGGCGAGGTGCGGTTGCGGTCGGTGTTGTCCTTGAGCACCGGCGGGATCTTGTCGATGCCGAACGGGATCCACATCGGGTCGAGCTGCTTGGTCGTCACGCCCTTCTCGAGGTCGTTGAGGACGTTCGTCAGCTGCTCGCCCAGGAACACCGACATGATCGCCGGCGGGGCCTCGTTGGCGCCCAGGCGGTGGTCGTTGCCCGAGCTCGCGATCGACGCGCGCAGCAGCAGGCTGTGGTCGTGGACCGCCTTGATGATCGAGACCAGCACGATCAGGAACTGCAGGTTCTCCTGCGGCGTCGCGCCGGGAGAGAGCAGGTTCTTGCCCGTGTCGGTGCCGAGCGACCAGTTGTTGTGCTTGCCCGAGCCGTTGACGCCCGCGAAGGGCTTCTCGTAGGTCAGGGCCGCCAGGCCGTGGCGCGCCGCGACGCGCTTCATCACGTCCATGACGAGCTGGTTGTGGTCGACGGCGACGTTCGCCTCCTCGAAGATCGGCGCGCACTCGAACTGGTGCGGCGCGACCTCGTTGTGGCGCGTCTTCAGCGGCACGCCGAGCTTGTACAGCTCGCTCTCCATGTCGGTCATGTACGCGAAGACCCGGTCCTTGATGGAGCCGAAGTAGTGGTCCTCGAGCTGCTGGCCCTTCGGCGACGCCGCGCCGAACAGCGTGCGGCCCGCCAGGAGCAGGTCCGGGCGCGCCTTGTAGTACTCGTTGTCGATCAGGAAGTACTCCTGCTCGGCGCCGAGGGTCGAGAAGACCTTCTTCGCGTCGTTCTTGAAGTAGGCGAGGATGCCGAGCGCCGCGTCGTTGAGCGCCTCGATCGAGCGCAGCAGCGGGGTCTTCGTGTCGAGCGCGTGGCCGGTGTAGGAGACGAAGCAGGTCGGGATGCACAGCGTGTTGCCGCCGGGCGTCTCCAGGATGAACGCGGGGGAGGTCGGGTCCCACGCCGTGTAGCCGCGCGCCTCGAAGGTCGCGCGCAGGCCGCCCGACGGGAACGACGACGCGTCCGGCTCGGCCTGGACGAGCATCTGGCCGGTGAAGGTCTCCAGGACCCCGCCCGCGCCGGTGAGGTCGATGAAGGCGTCGTGCTTCTCGGCGGTGGCGCCGGTCAGCGGCTGGAACCAGTGGCAGTAGTGGGTCGCGCCCTTCTGCAGAGCCCAGGTCTTCATCGCGGACGCGACGGCGTTCGCGGCGTCGAGGTCGAGGGTGCGGCCGGACTCGATCGCGTCCTGGACCCGGCGGAAGGTCTCCTTGGGCAGGAGCAGCTTCATGGTCTCCAGCCCGAAGACGTTGCAGCCGAAGTACTCGGACACTTTCGGCGCGGCGGAAGGAAGGGAGGCGGACTTGGCGGCGGACTTGGCGGTCATCTCGGCGAGGGCTCCGTGGGGCATGAGTGTTCTCTCTCCATGCAGTTTCGGCGTTCTGACGGGGCCTTTCCCGGGGCGGCTTGTATCGCCGCGTCCGGGCCTTCTCCCCGTCGAGGAAAGGATACTTTTCTTGAGGTCCCCAAGTCCATACGGACTAGGGCTTGGGCAGGTCCGCGAGGGTCTCCAGCGACTGGAGGCCGCCGTCGACCTTGAAGCGGTCGGTGTAGGAGACCGGGATGTCGTGCTTGGCCGCCGGGGCGGGCGCCTCGCCGAAGGCGACGACGGTCTTCTCGCCGGCGCCGACGACCACGGTCTTGCCCTTCGCGGTCACCTCGATCGAATGGCCGAAGCCCGCGTAGGTGGTGGTCTTGGCGTCGTCGCTCTTGCCCCAGAACAGCGTGCCGCGCACCGCCGCGACGGCCGCCGGCGTGCGCACCTTGAAGGTCTGGCCCTGGGTCAGGGACTTGCGCAGGCCGACCAGGAACTCGCCGACGCGGAAGTCGAGCATCGTGTTCTCCGGGTCGCCCTCCAGCGTGAACGAGGAGTCCTCGCGGACCAGCACCGCGCCGCGGTCCCCGTCCAGCACGACCTGGGCGACGGCGCCGGCGCCGGTGCGCACCCGGTCCC
>JACQBB010000453.1 GCA_016194625.1 Elusimicrobiota bacterium
CGGCGCTCGTCGCTGCTGCCGGAGGACATGGGCTCCGGGGTGTGCTTCGTCGACGTGGACGGCGACGGGCGCGACGACCTGTTCTTCGTGGACGCGGTCCCGCTGGAACCCGCGCAGCGCCAAGGCCCGGCGCGGAACGCGCTGTACCTCAACCGCGGAGACGGCACCTTCGCCGCCGTCGCGTCCTCGGCGGTCCCGCAGGGCCTCCCGTCGGGGATGGGCTGCCTGTTCTTCGACGCGGAGGGGCGCGGACGGCGGGACCTCCTGCTCACCGCCTACGAGGGCGACCGCTTCTACCGCGCGCTCGGCGGCGGGCGCTTCGAGGACGCGACCCGCGCGTCCGGCTTCGGCGACGCGCGCTGGGGCGCGGGCGCCTGCGCCGCGGACTACGACGGCGACGGGCGGCTCGACGCGTACGTGCCGCGCTACGTGGACTTCCGCCGCGACCGCGTCCCCACGCGCACCGCGGCCGAGCGCGGCGGCTACACGATCCCGGTCGCGCTGAGCCCGCACGCGTTCCCGGCCGTCGGCGGCTCGCTGTACCGCGACGAGGGCGGCGGGCGCTTCCGCGACGCGGCGGCGCGCGCCGGCGCGCTCAACGCCGACGGCAAGGGCCTGCAGTGCCTGTGGGCGGACTTCGACCAGGACGGCCGCCCCGACCTGTACGTCGCCGACGACGTGACGCCCGACCGCCTGCTGCGCAACCGCGGCGGCGGGACCTTCGCCGACGCGACGAACGAGGCCTGGCTCGGGGACGTGAAGAGCTCGATGGGGCTGGCGCTCGGCGACTTCGACGGGGACGGCGACGAGGACCTGGCGGTCACGCAGTGGATCGCCCACGAGAAGAGCCTGTACATCAACCTGCTCGACGAGAGGCGCGGCAAGGACGCGCCCGGCCGGCACCTGCACTTCGCCGACGGCAACGCGGCCGCGGGCCTGGGCGAGTCCACGCTCGACAACGTCGGCTGGGGCGTGCTGTTCCTGGACTACGACGACGACGGCCGCCTCGACCTGATGATCGCCAACGGCTCGACCTTCGAGTCCCGCGAGGACGCGACGAAGCTGGTGCCCCAGCGCCTGCAGCTGTTCCACAACCAGGGCGACGGCACCTTCCGCGACGTCTCGGAGCAGGCCGGGCCCGCGTTCCGCGTCCCGCTGGACGCGCGCGGCTTGGCGGCCGCGGACTACGACGGCGACGGGCGCGTGGACGTCGCGGTCTCGGTCAACGGGGGGAGGGCCCTCCTCCTCCATAACGCCGTGAGGAACGGCAACCGCTGGCTCGAACTGTCGCTGCGCGGGCGGGGGACGCGGCGCGACGCGGTGGGCGCGCGCGTCGTCGTGACGACGCCGGACGGGCGGCGGCAGACGCGCAGCGTGTCCGCGGGCGGGAGCTACCTGTCGCAGAGCAGCTACGCGCTCCACTTCGGCCTGGGGAAAGCGGCGACGGCGGACCGCGTCGAGATCCTATGGCCGTCCGGCCGCAGGCAGGTCCTGACGGGGGTCGCGGCGGACCGGCGGCTCGAGGTCGCCGAGCCGGGGAGCTAGGCGGCGCTCGCGGGGTCCAGCGCCGGGCGCTCGTGGAACTCGGCGCCGATCGAGCGGGCCGCCTCGCGGACCTTGTCCAGGTCCACCCCGGGCTGGGACACGGCGGTGACGCGGGTCTTCAATCCCGCCTCCACGCAGCGCTGGGCGAACATCAGGGCCGCGGCGAAGCCCCGTCCTTTATAAGGCTCCTGCGGGCGGTGCAGAGCCTCCCACTGGACGGGGTCGGCGGTGTTCAAGCTGACCGAGACCGAGTCCAGGAACATCGCCAGTTCCGGGACGATGTCGCGGCCGTTGACCAGGTTCCCCAAGCCCACGGTGTTCAGGCGCATCTTCTGCTCCGGGTGATGGAGGCGGATGTGCAGGCCGACGGCGTTCATCGCGTCCATGCGCATCGTCGGCTCGCCGAAGCCGCAGAAGACGACCTCGCGGTACACGCCCGGCGTCTTCAGGCGCTCGTCCAGGCCGGCGAGCAGCTCGCCGATGGGGGGCTCGGCGGCGCCCAGCTTCAGGTCCTGGCCGTGGAACGAGTAGCCCCAGTCCTTCTTGATGCAGAACGAGCACGCGACCGGGCAGCGGTTCGTGATGTTGAGGTACAGGGAGTCCTGGTGCTCGTAGATGTGCATCCGGGGGGACGCTCCGCAACGGGAATGCCGTTTTGCGGCGGGACCCGTTGCGTCCCGACGGGGACTTTGCTATCATTATCGCCTGACCGCAGAGAAGTCCCCACAGGAGTAGCGTCATGTACGCGATCATCGAGACGGGCGGAAAACAACTTTGGGTCGTCCCCGGCGAGACCGTCAAGGTCGAGAAGCTGGAGGCCGAGGCCGGAGCGAAGCTGACGTTCAACGCGCTCTGGGCCGTCGGCGACGCCAAGGAAGGCCAGGAGCCGGCGTACAGCCGGCAGGCCAAGGTCACGGCCACTGTCGTGAAGCAGGACCGCGGACCCAAGATCATCGTCTTCAAGAAGCGCACCAAGAAGGCTTACAAGAAGATGAAGGGCCACCGTCAGTGGCTCACCTACCTGAAGATCGAGAACATCTCCCTCAACTGATATGGCCCACACAAAAGCTCAAGGTTCCACCTCCAACGGCCGCGACTCCCACGGCCAGCGCCTCGGCGTCAAGCGCTACGGCGGCGAAGTCGTCAAGGCCGGCATGGTCATCATGCGCCAGCGCGGCACGAAGATCCTTCCCGGCCTGAACGTCGGCCGCGGCAAGGACGACACGCTGTTCGCGAAGATCGACGGCGTCGTCACGTTCGAGTGGGCGAAGAAGGACAAGAAGATGGCGTCCGTCTACCCCGCCGCCGCCGCGAAGAAGTAAGACCACACTGACCGTCCGCGCGCTCCGGCGCGCGCAACCTGGCGACCGCGCGCGACAGCGCCGGTCGCCAGTCCACTTCTATGAACTTCATCGACAAGGTCCGCGTCTACATCTCCGCCGGCAACGGCGGCGACGGCTCCCTGTCTTTCCGCCGCCTGAAGTTCCTGGAGTTCGGCGGCCCCAACGGCGGCGACGGCGGCAAGGGCGGCGACGTGTGGTTCGAGGCCCAGGGACGCCTCACCACGCTGATGGACCTGCACTTCCGCCCGCACCTGGAGGCCGGTCGCGGCGGCCACGGCAAGGGCTCCAACAAGACCGGCGACGACGGCGCGGACGTGGTCGTGCCGGTGCCGGTCGGCACCGTCGTCTACAAGGACGGCGCGCTGGTGGCCGACCTGCACAAGGACGGCCAGCGCTGGCTGGCGGCCGCCGGCGGCCGCGGCGGGCGCGGCAACAACTCCTTCAAGACGCACCGCAACACCGCGCCGCGCCTGGCCGAGAAGGGCGCGCCCGGCGAGACGGCGACGCTCGACCTGGAGCTCAAGCTGCTCGCCGA
>JACQBB010000449.1 GCA_016194625.1 Elusimicrobiota bacterium
ACGCTGCGCTTGTTGCGATTGGCGCACAGATAGAGCGCGCTCTGCCCGTCGTGCCAGATGTCGCCGCCGGCCCAATGGCGCTGCCAGGCTCCGCCCATATTCTCTATCGCAATGACGTCGGCGCCGAGATCGCCCAGCATCTGCGTGCCCATGGGGCCGAGCAGAAAGTGGTTGAAGCTGACCACGCGAACGCCGTCGAGCAGGTCGAGCATGCCGCCCTCGCGCCGTCCGCCTATTTGCGCTTGGCGAGAGCGAGATCGGTCCGCCCGAGCACGGTACGGGCCGCGATCTCGGCGATACTGGCCGGCACCAGGCGCCAATAGCTCGGGCCCTCCTGGGATCCCGGCACCGCTGCTTTGCCCGGCTCCGTTTCCGCTGCAGGCATTCTCTCCTCCACCCTCGATCGCGCTCCACCAGGCGCACCGCCGCCCGACCGCCCGTCGCGGCCGATCGCCGGCCTCACGCCGGACCTCGAGGGCCATGGGATGCCGCAGGGCTCCGACATGCTGGCCGGCCTCCCCCCGCGCACGGACGGGGTCGGGCGCGGGCCGACGTTCGCGATGGCCAGCGCGCGCTGAGACGGGCGACCAAGCTATAGACGGGCGTCGGACCTCTCCCGCCTAACCCCGGGCACCCAAAGGAGAGGGCCGGCGCCCGTCCTCGTTCCCGGCGGGCGTCAGGCGGGGTCGCGCTTGAACGCGAAGGGGCCGAAGGCCTGCATCACCGGCATCACCTGCAGGCGGTTGACGTTCACGTGCCGCGGCAGCGTCGTCGCCCAGAACACCGTCTCGGCCACGTCGTCGGCGGTCAGGGGCTTTATCCCCTCGTAGGGCTTCTTCGCCTTCGCCGCGTCGCCGTGGAAGCGCACCAGGGAGAACTCGGTCTCCGCGAGTCCCGGCTCGACGTCGGTCACGCGCACGTTGGAGCCGAGCAGGTCCGCGCGCAGGTTCAGAGCGAACTGCTGGACGAAGGCCTTCGTCGCGCCGTAGGCGTTGCCGCCCGGGTACGGGAAGTCGGCGGCGACCGAGCCCAGCGTGACCACGTGGCCGCGGTCGCGCGCGACCATCCCCGGCAGGAAGGCGCGGACCGTATAAAGGAGGCCGTTGATGTTGGTCGCGACCATCTCCTCCCAGTCGCGGATGTCGGCGCTCTGCGCGGGCTCCAGGCCCAGAGCGAGCCCCGCGTTGGCGACGACCACGTCCACGCCCGTGAACGCCTTCGGCAGGCCGGAGGCGAGCGCGTCGGTCGCGGCGCGGTCGCGCGCGTCCAGGATCTCCGCGTGGCAGCGCGCGCCCAGCTCCTTCTTCAGCGCCAGCAGGCGGTCGGAGCGGCGGCCGGTGACGATCACGCGCGCGCCCTCGGAGGCGAAGCGGCGCGCGACCGCGGCGCCGAACCCGGAGGTCGCTCCGGTCACGAGCACGGTCATCTTCGCGGGGTCGAGCTTGGCGGTCATGCGCGCATTCTACCGAAAAGTTAGAATGTCCGCATGGTGAACATGAGCGCCGTCTACGCCGGAGACCTGCACTGCCGCCTCACCCACGGGCCCTCGGGCTCGACGATCGAGACCGACGCGCCCAAGGACAACATGGGCCGCGGCGAGTGCTTCTCCCCCACCGACATGGTCGGCGCGGCGCTGGCGGCGTGCATCCTCACGACGATGGCGATCGTCGCCAAGCGCGACGGGGTCGGCTTCGAGGGCGCGAAGGCGGAGGTCGTCAAGGAGATGGTCTCCGCGCCCTCGCGGCGCATCGGCGCGCTGCCCGTCAAGGTGACGATGCCTAAGTCGGTGCCCGCGGACTACCGCGCGAAGCTCGAGAACGCCGCGCGGACCTGCCCGGTCCACAAGAGCCTGCACCCCGACGTCCGCGCCGAGATCGTCTTCGCCTACGAAGGCTGATCAGTCCGGCAGGACGACGCCCATCCCGAAGCGGTAGACCAGTTCCGCGCCGTGCATGGCCGTCGCGACGAGCAGGGCGTAGGCGGCGGCCCACAGCAGGACCGTCGCCGCGCGCCAGCCGGCCGAGAAGCGGCGCGTCCGCACGGCCCAGCCGCGCAGCAGCGACAGCGCGGTGAACGCGCCCGCCGTCCACCACGCGAGCGTCTCGTGGTCGGCCAGGACCTCCCACGCCAGCGGCCGATGCGGCGCGGTCTTCTCGGCGATCACGCCCAGGCCGAGCGCGACCCACAGCGACGCGGTCCCCAGCCACAGCGCCCACGACGCCGCCGGCCCCAGCCAGTCCGGCGCGTCGTCCTTCAGCCGCGCCGCGGCGGCCGCCAGCCCGACCGCCAACAGCGCGATCGGGACGTGGACGGCCGCCGGATGCAGATGATACGGCGCGAGCGTCATCTCAGGGCTTCTCGACCTTCTCGACCATGATGGCCTGCAGGCCGTCCTTCTTGGTCAGCGTGCCGGTGACCTTGGCGTTCTCGCCCGCCATCTCCTTGGCCGCGGCGAACGCCTTCGCGTTCTCGTGGCCGCCGACGACGAGGAACAACCCCGTCTTCGTCGCCAGGCCGAGCGGCGCGCCGTCCTTCACGCACGACTTCGCGCACTGCGCGTGCTTCGCGCCGGCTCCGCCGTGGCTCAGGTAGCAGCCCAGGTCCACCAGCTCTCCCGTCATCGTCGTCGACTTCCCCGCCGGAGCCGCGGCCGCTCCGAGGGCCAGCGCCAACGCCGCGATCCATGCCTTGTTCATATCACTCCTCCTCGTCCGTCGTCCTTATCGAACCACTAAAAAGGGCCGCCGACCGCGCGCTCCAGCCGCGCGCGCGTCGTCCAGTAGTCCTTCTGCGCCGCGACCAGGGCCAGGCGCGAGCCCGCGTCCGCCGCGCCGCGGTACAGCGCGGCGGTCCGCCGCGCCGCCGACAGCCGCGCGGCCAGCTCCTCCACCTCGGCCTCGGCGGCCGCCTCGTCGTCGTCGGCCCGCGCGGCGGCTTCCGCGGCGCGGGCGTCCAGCGCCTCGCTCCGGGCGCGGGCGCCGCCGAGCAGCGGCAGCTCCATCTCGACCGAGGGGCCGAACAGCCGGTCGCCCTCGGGCGTCCGCTCGGCCGCCGCCCCGAGGCGGGCCGCGCCGAGCTCGCGCGTCCCCGGGACGGGCGCCGCCGGGCGCCGCGCCGGACGGCGCGCCTTCGCCAGGGCCTTCAGCGCGGCGAGGCCGGGGTCCGCGGCCGGGAGCTCCGGCAGGGCCGCCTCCGTCCACCAGCCCGCGTCCGTCGGCACGCGCATCAGCCGCGCCAGCCGCACGCGCGCGACCGCGAGGTCGGCCTCGGCGCGGATCGCGTCGGCGGCCGAAGGGCCCGCGCGGCGCAGAGCCAGCGTCGCGCTCGCCGCCTGGACCTCGTACACCGCCGCCCGCACCGCGGAGTCCAGCGCGAGCGCCGCTTCCGCCGCCGCGGCGCCGGCCTCCGCCTCCGCGGAACGGGCCTCCGTCCGGCGGGGCCCCGCGAGCGCCAGGCTCCACACGTCGAAAGTCAGGCCGAGCTCGGTGCGCCCGTCGCCGCGGCCGGCCTTGTAGGCGCCCGTGAAGCGCGGGCTCTCGACCGCGCCGCCGGCGCGCGCGTCGGCCGCCTCGGCGCGGGCGCGCTCGCGCGCGGCGCGCAGGGCCGGGGAGCGGTCCCGGGCCAGCGCGGCGGCAGCCTCGGCGGTGAGCGCGATCTCGGACGGGCGCGGCGGGAGCGTCTGCGCGGCGGCCAGCCCGGCGAGGAGGAGCGCGAGGGTCATGATTTCCCTTCCCATGATGTATAATCGCTTCCCGCTCGCGCAAGCCTCGGCGGGCCGGCGAACGCCTTAATCATCGCGGTGCCAGGCATTAAGGCGTTGACCGGAATCAATGAAACACGCCGGACAGGAAGCTAGAATGACTCCAATGAACGAGAAAAACCCTCTGGATTTCCGCGGTTCCGGCCTCTGGGCCGTCATCTTGGGCGGCTCGTCGGGCTTCGGCCTGGCGACGGCTAAAAGACTGGCACGCGCCGGCTTCAACATCATCATCGGCCACAAGGACAAGGAAGGCACGGTCGAGACGGTCATCAAGCCCCACTTCGACGAGATCCGCAAAGCCGGCGTCCAGCTCGTCACGCACAACGTCAACCTGTTCGACGACGAGGGCCGCGGCGAGGTCTTCGAGTCCATCATGACCCACGCCGGCCCCGGCAAGGTCCACCTGTTCATGCAGTCGATCGCGGCCGGCTCCTGCCGCCTGATGATCGAGGACAAGACGCCGGACTTCCGCGGCCAGGCCATCAAGGGCCTCGCCGACGCGCTCGGCCTCCCCGCCGAGAAGGTGAAGGCCGCGGTCAACACCGCCTTCCACGACAAGGGCTGCGACGCCCTGCACACGCTCGCCGACTCGCGCATCCCGTACCGCGAGGAGCTGCTGACCCAGGACGACCTGGCCAAGACCGTCTTCATGATGGGCTACGACTATCTGCTGTGGAGCCGCGAGCTGTGCAAGGAGGGACTGCTCTCCAAGGACGCGCGCGTGGTGGCGATGACCTCCGAGGGCAACGAGGTCGCCTGGAAGGGCTACGCCGCCGTCTCCGCCGCGAAGACCGCGCTCGAGGCGTCGTGCCGCGCGATGGCCGTCGAGCTGGCGCCGTACGGCGTCTCCTCCTACATCGTGCAGGCCGGCATCACCGACACGCCCGCCGGCAACGCGATCCCGAACTTCGACCTGATGAAGGCGCAGGCGCGCATCCGCAACCCGTTCCACCGCCTGACCACGCCGGAGGACGTCGCCGAGACCATCCTCGGCCTGTGCGGCCCGACGCTGCGCTGGGCCAACGGGACCATCGTCCGCGTCGACGGCGGCGAGGCCGTCTCCGGCCTGGCATGAGCACCTTCGACATCCTCGGGATGGGCTGGGCCCTCCCCAAGAACGAGATCGACAACGACTTCCTCTACAAGGAAGTCGGCCTGCGCATCCCCCCGCGCTGGGCCATGTCGCGCCTGGGCATCTCCAAGCGCTACTCCGTGCTCACGCGCGAGTACATCGCCAAGACCAAGAACGCCGACCCGGTGCAGGCCATCGTCCACGCCCGCGCCAACGGCGAGACGCCGGTGACCCTGGGCGTGCGCGCCGCGCGCATGGCGCTGGAGAAGGCCGGCGTGAAGCCCGAGCAGGTGGGCATGATCGTCTGCAACTGCGACTGCCCCTTCGACCTGGCGCCGGGGCCGGCGAACTACATCGCCCGCGACCTGGGCGTGGGCGGCGGGCCGCACATGGACGTCAACACCGCCTGCTCCTCCTTCGCCCGCCACATGAAACTGCTGGCCGACATGCGCGACGACGCCTGGCCGGATTTCGTGCTGACCGTGCAGACCGGCGCCTTCACGACCCGCACCAGCTACGCCGCCGACTGCTTCGACGGCTACATCTGGGGCGACGGCGCCGCCGCCCAGGTCTCCTCGCTCAAGCACAAGGGCCGGCTCAAGGTCGAGCCCGTCCTGTTCGAGACCGACCCCAAAGGCTGCGACGACGTCAAGGTGGACGCCGCCGCGCACTTCGTGCAGGAAGGCTCCAAGATCCGCGAGTTCTCCATCCGCAAGACCGTCGAGGCCTTCGAGGCCATCGCCGCCGCCAAGAAGCTCTACGCCGAGGACGTCTACACCGTGACGCACCAGGCCAACGCCGTGATGATGAAGTCCATCATCGGCCACCTGCAGCTGCCGCCGGAGCGCCACATCATGAACGTCGTCGAGCAGGGCAACATCGCCGCGGCCGGCATGCCCTCGGCCGTCGCGCAGAGGCTGGACTCGCTCAAGAAGGGCGACCAGATCGTCTACTGCGTGCTCGGCGCGGGCCTCGCCTGGGGCGGCGGCCTGCTGGAGGTGCGCTGATGTCCGACATGATCGCGGTCGTGACCGGCGGCTCGGGCGGCATCGGCGCCGCCGTCGCCAAGATGATCCACGCCAAGTCCGAAGGCCAGCTGAAGGTCTGCGTGCATTACAACGGCAACATGGAGGCCGCGAGATCCGTCTCGGCCGAGATCCCCGGCTCTTTCATCGTGAAGGCCGATCTCGCATCGGCGGACGGTCGCAAGGCCCTCCTGGACGCCGTGCTGGCTCAGGGCACGCCGTATTGCCTGGTCAACAACGCCGGGATCGACAAGCCTCACGAGCCGGCGCTGATGGTCACGGAGGCGTCGTTCGACAAGATCATCGACACCAACCTCAAGGCGCCGTTGCTGTTGATGGTCGATTTCGCCAAGGAGATGGCCCGCGCCGACGGCGGCGTCATCGTCAACGTCTCCTCCGTGCTCGCGCGCAAGGCCGTGGTCGGCTCGGCCGTCTACCGCGCCTCCAAGGCCGCGCTCGAGGCGCTGACCCGGCAGTTCGCGGCCGAGCTCGGCCCCAAGGGCATCCGCGTCGTCGCCGTGGCCCCGGGCTTCATCGAGACCGCGATGACCGCCGGCATCCCGGAGGAACAGCGCGCGGGCATCGCCAAGGACGTGGCGCTGGGCTCGTTCGGCGCGCCCGAGGCCGTGGCCGAGACCGTGTGGCACGCCGTCGAGAACCAGTACCTGAACGGCGCCGTCATCGCCGTCGACGGGGGCATGGGACTGTGACGCCCGCCGAGCTCCTGACGCGCCTGCCCCAGGCGCGCCCCTGCCGCTTCGTCGACGAGATCGTCGA
>JACQBB010000450.1 GCA_016194625.1 Elusimicrobiota bacterium
GGCCTCCGAGAGCGCGCCCAGGTACTGCTCGATGGGCTCCGGGTGCACGCCGCCGAACAGCGGGTCGTGCGCGGCGCGGATCTCGACGAGGTGCTTGGAGGGGAGCAGGTCCTTCATCAGTCCCGAGCCGGCTCCGTGCATGTAGTCGATGACGAACGGCTTCTTGAGCTTGCCCTTGATCCTGCCGGTGTCCACGCGGCCCTTCAGGTACTGGAGGTAGACGTCGCGGAAGGACTTGGTCTTGATCTCGGCGGCGCGGTTGGGGGTGGAGCGGTCCACCCAGCCCTCGACGCCCTGCGTGACGTTCTCCAGCGCGGCGCGGCCGTCGATCTTGATCTTCACGCCGTTGTAGGCCGGCGGGTTGTGGCTGGCGGTGACCATCACGCCCACGCCGCCCAGCTTGCGCGTCAGGTAGCTGACCGCGGGCGTCGGCAGGCTCTCGGCCATCAGCGTCGGGTTGAGGTGGTTGGCCTCGAGGACCTTGGCGATCTCGCGCGCGAAGGCGTCGGATTGGAAGCGCTTGTCGAAGCCGACGACCATCGGCCCGGACAGCGGCGTCTTCTTGCGGGCCGCCTTCATCTGCTCGTCCTTCACGTAGTCGGCGATCGCCTGCGCGGCGCGCCGCACGTTCTCGAAGGTGAAATCGCGCGCGATGATGCCGCGCCAGCCGTCGGTGCCGAACTTGATGGGGTCCATCACTTTCCTCCGGAACGTCCGTAATCGTCCTTGAGCCGCACCACGTCGTCGAGCTCCGTCGTGGAGACCTCGATCAGCGTGACGCGGCCGTGGCGCGCCTCGAAACGGTGCACGGTGCCGGGGGCGACCGTGAACGCCTTGCCCGGCCCCGCGACGCGCGTGCGGCGGCCCAGCAGGAAGGTCAGCTTGCCCTTCAGCACGATTAGACTCTCGTGCTTGCGGCGGTGGTACTGCAGGCTCAGGCGCTTGCCCTTCTCGATGACGAGCAGTTTGCCCGCGAACTTGCCCGGGACGAGCGCCCACAGGAGCTCGTGTCCCCAGGGCTTCTCGACGCGGGTGGTCTTGAATCCCATGGTCAGAGCTGGCTGTAGTCCCCGACGCGCGAGCCGCCGGCCAGCGCCGCGCCGGGGCCCAGCGTCGCGTGCGTGCCGACGCGGGCGTCGGCGCCGACCACGCAGCGGTCCAGGCGCGCGCCGTCGCCGATGACGGCCCCGTCCAGGACCACGCAGTCGGAGAGCTGGGCGCCGCGCCCCACGCTGACGCCGCGGCCCAGGCTCACCGCGCCGGCGAAGCGCGCGAACGGCGCGACCTTCACGCCCGCTCCGGCGGTCACGCGCGCCCCGTCCACGCCCTTGAGACTGCGCGCGCCCGGCGCCTTGAACGGCGTGCGGCCCTCCAGGATGTCGAGGTGGACCTGCAGGTACTTCTCGACGGTCCCGATGTCGATCCAGTAGCCGGGGGCGACCCAGCCGCCGAGCTTGGCGTCCTGGGCCAGGCGTTCCGGGAACAGGCCGCGCTCCAGCGAGTAGGTCTTGCCCGCGGGGATGTGGGCGAACACCGACGGCTCGAACAGGTATGCGCCGGCGTTGATCGTGTTGGTCTCGACCTCGTCCCAGGACGGCTTCTCGAGGAAGCGGCGCACGTAGCCCTTCTCGTCGGTGAGGACGAGGCCGTACATCGTCGGGTCCTTCACGCGGGTCAGCGCGATGGAGATCTCGGCGCGGCGGGCGCGGTGGAAGCGCAGGAACGCGCGGATGTCGAAGGCGTTGAGGACGTCGCCGTTGAGGATCAGCGTCGTCGAGTCGAGCAGGTGCTTCTCGGCGTTCTTGAGCGCGCCGCCGGTGCCCAGGGGGATGGTCTCGCGGACGTAGCGCAGCTTCATGCCCAGCCGGCGGCCGTCGCCGAAGGCGCGGCGGAAGTCCTCGGCGCGGTAGGAGGTGCACAGGACCGTCTCGCGCACGCCGTGCGCGCGCAGGACCCGGAACTGGTATTCAAGGAAAGGCCGGTTCAGGACCGGGAGCAGGGGCTTGGGTGATTCGAGCGTGAAAGGGCGCAGACGGGTGCCCTGGCCGCCGATGAGGATGGCCGCTTTCATTGAGGCCGGATTCTACAAAAATATACTAGGATGGACACGCTTTGATGAACGAGTTCGGACCTGAGCTCCGACCGTCGCGGAAGACCCTCGTCTTCAGCCTCCTCGGCCTGGCGGCCTTCCTGGCGGTCGAGGCGCTCCTCCTGCGCCACTACATCTCCACCGATAAGCGCCCCCCGTCGTGGGACCAGGCCACCCACATGGAGATCGCCCTCGACTACCGCGAGGCGATCGGCGCCGGGCGCTGGAGCGACATGTGGTACCTCGCCCCCAAGCCCGGCATGCCGCCGTTCCCGCCGGCCTACCACCTCCTCCTGCGCGGCGCCTACGCCTCCTCCGACCCGGCCCACGCCGCGCTGTGGGTCAACTGGTTCTACATGGCGCTCCTGGCGTTCTCGCTGTTCGGGATCTCCTGGCGGTTCCTTCCGGACTCACGCGCGCTGGCGGCGACGCTGGCCTTCTGCGCCGCCCCCGGGCTCCAGGACCTGCTGACGACCCAGCTCGTGGACCTGGCGATGGTCGCCTGGGCCAGCGCGGCGTACTTCGCCCTGCTGGAGAGCGACGGCTTCACCGGCTGGATCCCCGCGCTGGGCTTCGGCGTCCTGCACGCCGCGGGCATGATGCACAAGTGGAGCTTCTTCAGCTACATGCTCCCCGCTTACATCATCGCCGGGCGCGCGCTGGGCGACCGCTCGGCGCGGCTCAAGGTCGCCGCGGCCGCGGCGCTGTCCCTGGCGCTGACCGCGCCCTGGTACTGGGCGCACCTGGCGCTCCTTCCCTCGCGGCTGGTGCAGGCCTCCTCGGACTTCGCGACCCCGTTCTGGAAGGACAACGCCTGGGCGGCCTACCTCGGCCAGGCCAGTTCCGCGCTGGGCCCCTTGCTCTGGATCCTGGGCTTCATCAGCCTGCTCGCCC
>JACQBB010000431.1 GCA_016194625.1 Elusimicrobiota bacterium
ACTCCCCGTCCGTCTCGGTCCGCACGCGCACGCCCTTGTAGACGCGGCGCCCGCCGGCGAAGCTCACGTCCAGGTCCGCGAGGACCTCGCTCGCCCCCGCGCCGGGGAGCGGGAAGGCCGCGATCTGGACGGCGACCGCGGGGTGGGCCGCTCCGCGCGCGACCTGGAGCATGTGCAGGTCCCGGTTGGAATCGCCCGACGCGAAGGACTCGACGGCCGCGGCGGCCAGGACGGCGCAGGTCCGCTCGCAACGGACGGCGCCGCGCACGCCTCGGGAGACGCCGCGGACGACGTGCAGCGCGTGGGTGACGGTGTAGGTCAGCGTGCCCGCGTCCACCTCCCATTCCTGGGCGTAGGCGGCCGGCGCGGACGCCAGCGCGAGCAGGAGCCCCAGCGCGGCCGCCTTCACCGCACCTTCTCCTCTCCGACGCGGGAGCCGAGGTCGAACTTCATCACCGCGAACGACGCCAGGAGCGTCGTCGTCCCCGCGACGGCGAAAGTGGAGTGCATCTGGGCCGGGCCGTGGACCTCCTGACCGCGCTTGCGCTGGCTGTAGGCCATCCCCCCCAGCGCGCCCGCCGCCAGCATCGCCGGGAAGTGCACGAAGGAGAGCCAGCGATGGACGCGCGTGGTGCCGCTGCGGGTGCGGCCGGGGACCTTCGGGGAGCCGTACGCGTAGTAGGCGGCCGCGAAGTACAGCGCCGCCCCCGTCATGCCCATCGCGGCGTGGAGGTCGGGGGATCCGCTCTGTTGAGTGGTCCCGTTCTCGCTCTCCCGTTCGCCGGGACTGATGAACAGGTTCAGCGCGAGCGGGACGGAGGCGGCCATGGCGAGCTTCTGGTGCGTCTGGAGCGTCCGAGAGCGTTCGTCGAGCAGGGTCTGGCGCGCGGGGTCCGCCTCGCGGACCGGCAAGCCGATGTCCCGCAGGCGCTGCCGCAGCTCCTCGTCGCCGGTCGGCGCCGGGGCGGCCGATTGAGCGAGCGCCGCGGCCGGGACTCCGGATGAGAGGAGTCCGGACAAGGTCATGATGACGAGCACTTTCGCGGCCCGCGCGCGGCGATGCTTCTCGATGAGTTCGTTCATGAGCGGCGCCGGCGCAACATCCCCGCCACCCGTCGCCGGCGGACGCCCCGTTGCTACGATATGGGCGTGAGCGCTCCCGAGACGCGTTCCGCCGCCCCCGCCTTCCTGTCCTTCGTCGGGACGGCGGCGGCCTATTGGCTGGCGCTGGTCGTCGCGTTGTGGCTGCCGCTGTGGTTCCTGGGCAACGGCCTGGGCCCGCTGCGCGTCATCGGCGGCTTGATCATGCCCGGCGTCCTGCTCTTGATGGGCTGGCGCCAGCGCGGCCGCTCCCCGGCCCTGCACGCGCTGTTCATCGCGCTGGCCTTCGCGGGCTCGCTGGCCTCGTCCGTGGCGCGGCACGCGCTGCTCCCCGCCCCCCTGCTCGCCGACGCCGCCGCCCGGGCGCTCATCCGGATGATGACCTACGCCTACGCGGGCGCCGCGCTGCACGCCGCCATCCTCAACGCGGTCGCCGCCTACCGGGCCGAGCCGCCGTCCCGCCCGTCCTGACGCGTCAGCGGTTCAGGAGCACGACCTCGACGCGCTGGTCGGAGAACGGCGCGCGCGCGGAGTCGGTGGTCACGTTGCGCGACGGGACCATCAGGTCGCGCAGAAGGAACTTCTGGACGGCCTCGGCCTGGGCCTGGCCGAGCTCCTTGGTGTTGGCGAAGACGCGGACCGCGATCGGGATCGACGGGAAGCGGCGCTTGACCAGGTCGGCGGCCGAGCGCAGCAGGTCGGTGCCGGGACCGGCCGAAAGCTCCTGGCCGTTCTTGTTGGTGCCGAACAGGACGGACGAGTCCAGGCTGATGTGCAGGCCGGTGTCCTCCTGGTGCACGATGCCCTTGAACAAGAGCGGGTTGCCGACGCGGGTGCGCGGCGAGCCGTCGGGGCTGGTGAAGGTGTAGACGGCCGAGTACGAGCGGCCGGCGCGGACCCACTCGTTCTGGTCGTTCTGGCCGCTCCACAGCAGCTCCTCGGGCGGGTCGCCGGAACCCTCGTAATGGTGGAACACGCGGCCTTCCTCGTCGGCGATGGTCAGGCTCCAGCCCCACTTGCGCAGCTCCTTGGGGTCGCCCTTGCCCATGCCGAGCAGGTTCTCGAGCTGCTCGCGGACCTTGAAGGAGATGCCGGGGCGCTGGCTGAACGTGGTGCGCCACGGCTGGATGACGCGGTCGTTCATCAGGAACTCGGGGTGCGTGCGGCGCCAGGAGACGGTCAGCGGCGAGACGGCCAAGAGCAGGTTCTGGTCGGGCTTGAGCTCCGGCCGGATGGTCTCGAAGGGGTCCACGTCGATGTTCAGCGGCGGCTTCTGGTCCGCGAGCTTGTTGGCGTCGCCCTTGATGACGACCTCGGTCGGCATGCCGCCGCGCATGGGAGCCGACGAGGACGCGGGCGCCGACGAGTCGGACGACGGCGACTGGGCCGCGGCCGGAAGGGCGAGAAGGAGAACGGCGAGGGAATTCATCATCATCGGTTTCTACTCCAAGATAAATCGGAAAGTGATCACGCCCCACTGCACGCCGGCGCCCGCCTTCGACGCGAAACGCCAGCTCTTGAGCGACTCCATGGCGAGCTTGTCGATGCGGCCGTAGCCGGAGGACTTCTCCACGCGCATGCCGGGCATCACGGCGCCGTCCTCGTCCACGGTGAAGCGGATGGAGACGTCGGCCTCCAGGATGCCCTGGTTCTTCGCCCAGTCCGGGAACGGCGGGACCGAGTAGGCCTCCACGCGCCGGTCGGCGAGCGGGCCCTCGATCTCGACGCCCTTCTTGGACGCGTCCGCCTGCGCGGCTTGGCGGCGCTCCAGGCGCGGCGCGACGGCGGCGACCTTTTCGAGCTTGGGCGCCATCATCGCCTGCGGGTGCGCCTCCATCAAGAGGGGCTTGTCGGGCAGCAGCGAGGCGAGGCCTTTGCGCGGCTCGGCGGCGCCGCCGGCCGGCGCGGCCTCCTGCAGGGCGGAGACCGCGGCCAGAGCCTGGCGCCGGGAGGTGGCCTTGATGGCCATGTCGGGGATGCCGGCCGCGGCGACGGCCTCGCGGCGACGGTCCTCCAGCTCCAGCGCCTGCGGCAGGTCCTTCACGCGCTTGCGGCCGACGTCCTCCAGGCGCGGCAGGGCGGCGAGCGTGGACGCGGCCTGCCGGCGGGAGACCTTCACGTCGAGCTTGGCGCTCTCGATCGGGTGCTCGCTGAGGTCGAGCGCCTTCAGCTTGGGCGCGAGGTCCTTCTTGGCGCTGTCCTCCAGCTTCGGCGCGTCGGCGAGCGCGATCTTGTGCTCCGGAATCTTGACCGACAGCTGGGCGGGCGCGGCCGAATGCGCCTGCGTGGGGAGCGCCATCTTCAGGAAATCGAACGTGGACAGGGGCGGCGGCTTGGGAACGGCGGCCCGCGCTTCGC
>JACQBB010000066.1 GCA_016194625.1 Elusimicrobiota bacterium
CAAGTCGCTCAAGTCCGTGCTCCCCAAGCTCAAGCTGCTGGCCGAGACCGCGAAGTTCCAGGTCGAGATCCAGTCGGTGCTCAACGAGGAGAACCTCGGCAACTACGACGAGTTCCGCGCGACGCTCAAGGACCTCCCGTTCGCGTTCGGCTTCTCGATCATGCACGGCAAGGGCGGCCAGATCATGATCCGCGGCGAGAAGTACCTCGACCTGCTCGAGAAGTACGGAGTGTTCGAGGGCGTGAACTTCTACGGCGAGCACCTCAAGGAGATGCTGAAGGGCGACTTCTCGCGGCCGTGGAAGTGCCTGGGAGGCTTCAAGTTCCTGTACGTGACCTCGGCGGGCTCGGTCCAGTGGTGCGCGCAGCAGCGCGGCGCCGCGTTCGACCTGATGACCGCCACGCCCGCGCGCCTGAAGCAGAACGACGTCCACAAGCCCTGCGAGGCCGGCTGCTCGCTGGGCTGCGTGCGCATGGTCAGCCACACGCTCGGCGAGCCGCTGAAGACCTTCGGCGCCAGCGTCAAGCTCGCGGTCGGGATGTCGTCGCCGAAGAAGAAAGAGGCGGTCGCGGCCTGACGGCCGGCCCCCCCTTGATATTTCCGGGTCCATCCCTTAAGATAAAGGTCCGCGCCGGGGTCCGCTCTAGCCGAGAGAGCTCCGGGCGGTCGGGGTCGCCGTCCATGACCATGGCCATGCTCGTCCTCCTCGCCGCCGGAGCGTCCGCCGCTCCGGCGCTCGTCCCGACCCGCGTCCTGCCTCTGCCCGGCTACGCGGCGACCGGCGCCGAACTCGCCGCCGTCGAGACACGCCGTCCCGCGCACCCCGGCGAAGGGGCGTTCCCCTCCGCCGCCCGCATCTACGGCGAGGCCGCCGACCCGCTCGAGAGCCTGGCCGTCGGGGACGAGGACCGGACTGCGCTCTCCGCGTCCGGACGTGCGCCTCGCCGCGGTCCGCGCGGCGGCCCGTCCGCGCGGCGTCGAGGCCGTCCCGCATCTCGCGGGCGCGATGCTCCGCCTCGACCAGCCCGTCCAGGTCCGCGCCGCCGCGGCGCTCGCGCTGGGCCGCATCGGCGACGGCATCGCGGTCAAGGCCCTCGCCGAAGCCCTCCACGACCCGTCCCCCGAGGTCCGCTACTCCGTCGCGCTCTCGCTGGGGCGCTTCACCGCCGACGGCGTCGCCACGCGCCTGGAGCGGGTGCTGCGCGCCGACCCCGACTGGAAGCCGCGCTACGCCGCCGCGATCGCCCTCGGCCGCACGCGCAAGCCGTTCGCCGCCTCCGCGCTCGCCGACGCCCTGACCGGGGACCCGGCCTGGCAGGTGCGCCAGCAGGCCGCCCGCTCCCTGCAGGAGCTCGGGACCGCGCACGCGCTGACCGCGCTGGTCGAAGGCCTGATGGACGCCGACCCCAGCGTGCGCGCCGCGTCCGGGCAGGCGCTGCTCGAGTCGGGCGGTCCCGACGAGCGGCGCTCGGTCCTCGACCATCTCCGCGCCGAGCCCGACCCCGCGGTCCGCGGCCTTCTGAGCCGGGCCGCCCGCCGCGCCCTCGTCCGCTAGGCCTTCTCGCGGGCGAGGTCCCAGACGGCGCGCCAGCGCCCCGTCCCCGCCCCTTCCGTGCGCGCGCCCGTCGCCCGGGCCAGCGCGACCATGCGCTCGCGCGCGGTCGTGTACTCCGCGGTCAGGCGCCGCAGGCCGCCGCGGCGCGCGTGGCGCAGCAGCATGCGCAGCAGGAACGAGCCGATGCCCTTGCCTTGGTAGTCGTCGTGCACGGTCAGGTTCAGCGCCGCGCCGTCGCCCTCCGCCGCGCGGTCCCAGCGCGCGACGCCGAGCAGGCGCGACGCGCGCCCCCGGCGCTCGAACGCGCCCAGGGCCATGCGCTCGTCGTAGTCGAGCGTGACGAAGTCCTGTACCTGCGAGCGCGCCAGCGACTTCACCGGTTTCCCGTAGCGCGCCATCACCGTCTCCTCGGAGTGGGAGTAGAACAGGTCGCGCAGCGCGCGCTCGTCGGTGGGCTTGAGCGGGCGCACCTCGATGCGCGCGCCGTCGGCGAGCCGCAGGCTGGTCTCGCACTCGTCGGGATAGGGCTTGCCGTCCTTCGGCCACGGCCTCTGGTCCGGGTAGACGAAGCCGAGGGAGCGCGCCTTCTCGAGGAGCTCCGCCTGGAACTTCGGGTGGGCCACGCCGATCAGCGCCAGCGCGCGCTCGCGCACCGTGCGCCCCTTGAGGCTCGCGATGCCCCACTCGGTGACCACGTAGTCCACGTCGGCGCGCGTCGTGACCACGCCGGCGCCCGGGTCCAGCGTCGGGACGATGCGCGAGATGGCCCCCGCCTTCGCCGTCGAGGGGAGCGCGATCACCGCCTTGCCCCCCTTCGAACGCGACGCGCCGCGGATGAAGTCCACCTGGCCGCCGAAGCCGCTGTAGAAGCGCGCGCCGATCGAGTCCGCGCACACCTGGCCGGTCAAGTCCACCTGGAGCGCCGAGTTGATGGACACCATGCGGTCGTTCTGCGCGATGACGAACGGGTCGTTGGTGTAGTCGGACGGGTGGAACTCGAAGCGCGGGTCGTCGTCGACGGCGTCGTAGAGGCGGCGCGTGCCCATGCAGAACGAGGTCACCGCCTTGCCGCGGTGCAGGGTCTTGCGCGCGCCGTTGAGGACGCCCGACTCCAGCAGCCTCAGCGCGCCGTCCGAGAACATCTCGGTGTGCGCGCCCAGGTCGTTCTTGCCGCCGAGCTGCGCCATCACCGCGTCCGGGATGGCGCCGATGCCCATCTGCAGCGTCGCCCCGTCCTCGACGAGGGCGGCGCAGTGGCGGCCGATCTCGGCGGACTCCGGGATGTCGTCGCGCGCGGCCAGCTCCAGCAAGGGCGCCTCGCCCTCGACGAGGAGGTCGAAACAGTCGCGCGGCATCGCGCTACGGCCGCGCGTGCGCGGCATCCGCGGGTTGACCTGCGCGACGACGAGGCGCGCCGACTCGATCGCCGCGCGCACCACGTCCACCGAGACGCCCAGCGAGAAGTTCCCCCGCGCGTCCGGCGGCGCGACCTGCACCAGCGCGACGTCCACCGGGATGCGGCCCGAGCGGATCAGGCGCGGGATCTCGTGGAGGAACACCGGCGTGTAGTCGGCGGCGCCGGCGCGCACGGCGGCGCGCACGTTGGAGCCGATGAAGAACGCGTTGTGGCGGAAGCTCTCCTGCAGGGACGCGTCGGAGTACGGCGCGGCGCCGGCGGTCAGGATGTGGAGGACCTCGACGTCGCGCAGCTCGGCGGCGCGGGCCGTCATCGCCTTCACGAGCAGCTCCGGCTCGGCGCAGCCCGAGCCGACGAACACGTGCTGGCCGGAGCGCACGCGGGAGAGCGCGGCCTCGGCGGAGACGAACGAGTACTTGGCCATGGCTTCCCTATTTAGGCAACGAATCGTCCAGGAAGCGCGCCAGCCGCGGGCGGAACTCGGCGCCGCGCGGGCCCAGCGCCTCCGCGTGCCCCTCGCCCGGCACCTCCCAGAACTCCTTGGGGCCCGGCGCCAGGTCGTACAGGCGCCGTCCCTCCGCGTAGGGCACGACGGGGTCGCCGCGGGCGTGCAGCATCAGCAGCGGGACGCGCCGCCGCGCGGCGATCAGGCGGTCGGGAGCGAGACGGTCCGAGACCAGGATGCCCGCCGGCCAGCCGAAGAAGCCTAGCTTCGCGCGCACCATGCGGCGAAACGAAGAGAACGTCGAATCGAGGACCACGACGGCGACATCCGCGCCGCCGTCCCGCGCCAGCGCCGCGACGGCGACCGCCCCGCCCAGGCTCTGCCCCAGCACGACGAGCGGGAGTCCCGGCGCCTTCGTCCGGGCGTAGGCGAGAGCGGCGGCCCCGTCGCGCACCGCGCCGTCGAGCGATTTCTCCCCTTCGGAGGCGCCGTAGCCGCGGTAGTCGAAGGCCAGCACGTCCCACCCCTCCAGCGCCAGCCACCAGGCGGACAGGAAGTGGGAGGTCATGTTCTCGCCGTTGCCGTGGAACTGGACGACCACCCCCTTCGCGGGCGTCCGCGAGGACGGGAACCACAGGCCGGTCAGTCCGACCCCGTCGTCCGAGCGGAAGCGCGCCTCCTCCCATTTCGCGCCGACGCGGTCGGGGCTGAGGTGGAGGGCGCGGTCGGGCTGGAGGAACACGCCGGTGCAGCCGCTCAAGACGAGCGCCGCGCTAATGATACAGGGTCGCATAGACTCCCAGCTCGCGGTGCGGTCCGCGCAGCAGGCCCTCCGCGCGCACCGCCAGGTCGCGCGCCGGCGCCCAGTTCAACGCCGCGCGCAGGCGGTGGTCCGGGGTGCGGTCGCCGAGGACGCGGCCCGAGAGGGCCCCGTCGAGCGCCGCGGTGAGCGACGGCGTCAACGGGAAGGCCCCTCCCGCGCGCAGCGCTCCCCCGACCGCGTAGCCGTCGCGCAGCGGGGAGCCGGCCGAACCCTCGGCCTGCGTCAGCGCGTACGCGAGTCCGGGGCCGACCGCCGCCGACAGGCCGCCGCCGACGTGCCCCTCGTACACGAGCGAGCGGTCGGCCGGCTTGCCCAGCTCGAAGGCGGTGTCGAGGCCGGTGCCCGCGCTCCAGGACGGCGGCTTCGTCCAGGAGTCCCACGGCGCGGCCGACAGGATCTCGACCAGACGGAAGTCGCGGACGGACACGCGGCGGTCGTCGCGGTCGTAGCGCAGGCGCCAGGACAGGCCCTCGATCGCCGCGCCGGGCAGGTAGCCGCGCGGACGGTCGAGCAGGTCGTGGTAGCCGGGACGCCAGGCGACCTCGGTGAACGAGCCGCCGTTGCGGGCGCCGGCCCCGACCATCAGCCGGTGGCGCAGGTGCCCCTCGTCGGGCGGGGCCGCCCAGGGCGGCGCCGGCGGGTCCTGCGGCGGCGCCGCGGCCTTGGCGCGGCGCGTCAGCACGCCGCGCTCCAGATCCCGCACCTCCGGCGGGACGTCCGGCGAGAAGCCCTTCTTGTACAGGATGTGGTCGCTGGCCGAATCGAGGACGAGGGCCCGGCGCGCGTCCGCCATCCCCGCGCTCAGGCGGTCCCCCTCCTCGAAGCGGCCGGCCGCGTAGGCCTCGGCCGCGCGCTTCTCCGCCCCCGACATCAGCTTGCGCCGCTCGACCATCACCGTCGCGTGAGACGGCCGGTACACGGCCGCCGGCGCCAGCCCCGGCACGCCGCGGACCGCGTACAGCGTGTCCGCGGGCCCGACGATCGCCGGGGAGCCTTCCATCAGCGACAGGCGCGGCGCCGCGGCCTCCAGCGTCGGCATCAGCTGGTACGAGCAGTTCTTCGAGAAGAAGTAGTACGGGAAGGTCCCCCGCCCCAGCTCCCAGGCGTGCGCGGCGAGGCGGTCGACCTCGGCGCTCGACAGCGCGAGCGAGTACTCCCACAGGTCGCGGTTCTCCATGTCGTTGTACTCGGCGATCTTCATGTAGTACGGCATCACCGTGTACTTGCCCGGGTACAGGCCGAGCAGGCCTTTCGCCGCGAACGCCAGGCCGCCGTCGGCGCCGGTCTCGGCGGCGAAGTTCAGCGTGTTGTCGCGCAGCGGGTCGCCCCCGGTCGCGCGGCGCTCCAGCCGCAGGAAGGTGTGGCCGAACATCGACGAGGGGTTGTCCAGGTAGGACGACGCGAAGATCAGCGAGACCGCGCCCGCGTCGAGTAGGCGCCGCCAGTCCTCGTACTTCGCGCAGTCGGGCCGCGGCAGAGCGGCGGCGTCCAGGGCCTCCCGCTCGATCAGCCACGCGGAACGCGCCGGGAAGCGGCAGCGGAAGTGGTCCTCGCCCGCGGGCTCGGGCGAGCGCAGGGCCTTCAGAGAGGCCTCGTACTCCGCGCGCGGGTCGCGGCGCCCGGACGGCGCCAGGAAGAACCCTTCCGCCGCGTCGGACTCCCAGACGCCCGTCCAGCGGGCGCGCTTCCAGTGGCCGAGACGGAGCCACTGCGCGTCCTCCCAGCCCGGCGCGGCGGCCGCGGGCGCGGCGAGCGCGAGCAGGAAAAGAAGGAGGCGGACGGCCCAAGGACCGTCCGCCTCCTTTTTCACGCCGGAGACCTCAGGCGCCGCAGGCTTTCGCCATCGCGGGGTCGGAGGAGATCTCCTTGTCCAGGTTGATCAGCAGCTCCTCGGGAGTGGTCGAGCCGCTCGGGAGGATCTTCTCGTAGCGCTCCTTGGCGAACGACTGGAACGCGTCGGCCTTGCAGCCGGTCATGGCCGCCAGCGAAGCCGAGTACTCGCCCTTGCCCGCCGCGAGCTCCTTCTCGAGCGCGCGGAAGTTCGCGGCCGTGAACACCTGCCGCTCCTTGGACGCCTTGATCAGCCCGCCCGAGGTGCAGCCGAGCGTGCCGGTCGTGATGCCGAACGTCTGGTTGCCGAACGTGCCGTTGGTCGTCGCGGCGAGGATCTGGTGCACCGGCTTATCCTCCTTGAACAGCATGCTGCCGAGACCGCAGCCGGCGTCGAGATGGCCTCCCGCGCGGGCGACCGAACCGAGCGCGGCGACGGCGACGAGGGCGTACAGAGTCCGTTTCATCATCAATCCTCCTTTGCGACTGTCCATGCATGGCCCGGAAGCGACCCAGGCGAGGCAAGGTTAGCCGATGCCCGCGTTCTTGTCAACCCCGGTTTCCCGCGAGTTTCCCTCACTTCTTGGCGGGAGCCTCGGCCTTCTTCGCGTTGCCCGCGATCTCGAGGGTGATGTCCACCTTCTCGCCGACCAAGAGGCCGCCGCTGTCCAGCGCCTTGTTCCAGACGATGCCCCAGTCCTTGCGGTTGATCGTGCCGGTCGCGGTGAAGCCCGCGGTCTCGTTGCCCCACGGGTCCTTGTCCACGCCGCCGATCTCCAGGTCCAGGACGACCGGCTTGGTGACGCCGTGCATCGTCAGGTCGCCGTGGAGCTTCGCGCGGTCGCCCTTCACGTCCGTGACCTTCGTGCTCTTGAAGGACATCTCCGGGAACTTCGCGACGTCGAAGAAGTCGGGGCTCTTCAGGTGGCCGTCGCGCTTCTCGTTGTCGGTGTTGATGGACGCCGGGTCGATCTTCGCCTCGGCCTTCCAGGACTTCGGGTCCTTCTTGTCGTACGTGAACGAGCCCGAGAACGAGGTGAAGCGTCCCGGGACCTTGCCCGTGACGTGCTTGACCTTGAAGCCGACCTGGGAATGGGCGGCGTCGATCTCGAACTCTCCGGATTTCGCGGCAGTCGCCAGGACCGCGAGGGCGGCGGCGACGATCATCAGCTTGCGCATGTGAACCTCCGATGTTTTAGTGCGGAAGACGGCGCTGGTGCTAACTGTAACCATTTCAGTTGCGTTTGTCAAGCCCCCGCGCGGCGGCGCGCACGCCCCAGCCGAGAGCCAAGCAGGCCAGAGCCGCCGCGGCCTGGCCCCACCCGCCTTGGGCGCTGAGGCGGAGCGTCGCCAGGATCGCGAGGGCCGGGACGGCGGCCCCGCCCGGCGCGACGAACGCGGAGGCGCGGCCGCGGCGGCGGTCGGCGAGCACCGACGCGCAGGTCGCCAGGTACTGCGCGCCGATCACCACGTTGCCGAAGTCGATGAGGCGGTCGAAGTCCAGCGCGAGCGCGGCCGCGGCGGAGACGGCCGCCGTCGTCAGGACGGCCGCGGCCGGGGCGCCCGTCCTCTCGGAAGGCCTCGCCAGGAGCTTCGGCAGATGGCCTTCCTCGGCCAGCGCGACCAGGTAGCGCGGCCCCCCGAGCGCGCAGCCGGCCGTGAAGCCGAGCATCGACACCAGCGCCCCGGCCGCGATCAGCCGCTCTCCGGCGGGGCCGAACAGCGCCAGGCCGGCGTCGGCCAGCGGCCGCTCGGAGGCGGCCAAACCGGGGACGGCGGCCAGCGCCGCGGCCTGGACCAGCGCGTAGAGGACCGCCGCCAGCGCCAGCGAGGTCAGGACCGCGAACGGAGCGTCGCGCTCCGGCGCGCGCGCCTCTCCCGCGGGGACCGGGACCACCTCGAAGCCCTGGAACGCGAAGTAGGCGAGGAAGCAGGCGCCGGGGAGGGCCGACCAGCCCTTGGGCGCGAACGGGCGCAGCGGCGCCGCGCCGCCTTTATAAAGGAGGGCCAGCCCCCCCAGCGCGACGGCGGCCAGCGGCAGGAGCTTCGCCGCGGTCAGGGCGGTCGAGACGCGGGCCCCCGGCTTGGCCCCGCGCAGGTTGACCGCGGCGAGGAGCGCGATGGAGGCCGCGGCGACCGCCTTCCCGGCGACGGGGCCCGCCAGGCGCGGGGCGAACGGAGCCGCGTACACCGCCAGCCCCGAGGCGACGGCCGCCCAGCTGACGACCTCGGTCACCCAGCACAGCCACCCGATCGAGAACCCGGCCCAGGGGCCGAAGGCCTCCTGCGCGTACAGCGAGGGCCCGCCGGGGCGGTCGCGCGACGAGGACGCCTCGGCGAAGCACAGCGCGACCGGGGCGAGCGCCAGACCGGTGAGCAGGAAGGCGGCGATCGAGGCCGGCCCCAGCAGGGCGGCCAGCTTGCCCGGGAAGAGGAAGATGCTCGAGCCGACGATGGCGTTGACGCCCATCGCCGTCAGGTCGAGCCGCGTCAGCGGACGCTTCTCGCTCACGGCTTGATCATCACCTTGGTGCCGATGAAGGCGCGCGCGTACAGCCGACGCGCGGTCGCCGCGGGCAGCTCCAGGCACAGGTGCGGATAGGCGTCGTGCTCGGCGCGCTTCAGCGGCGGGCCGTGCAGGACGAGCCCCTCCTTCGTGAACATCACGCTCTCGCCGAGAGCGCTGGCGCGCGCCGACGCGCCGACCTGCGGGGGCTCCCAGTCGAGGCGGCCGCCGACCAGGTCGGACTTCCCGCGCTCGGGATGCGCGTAGCGCTCCTTGGACACGATGGTCGCCACGCGCGGCAGGGCCTTCTTGTCCCCGCCGACGGCTCCGGGCTTGGCCCCGGCGAGCGGCCAGGTCTCGAACGCCTGCTCCCCGCGCATCACCTGGACCCGGTCGCCGGCCGCGTCCACCAGCAGGTAGGTCGTCATGATCTCCCACTGCTTCTCGAGGAGGCGCTTCTCCTCGGCGAGGGCCAGCCCGCCCTCGAACAGGACGCGCCGCGACTTCGACAGGCTGGCCGCGTTCCTCTTGGCCTGGGTCAGGTCGCGCGCGACCACGTCGCGCACGCCCTGGCGCTCGGAGAGCTCCAGCTCCTGGTCCTCGCGCGCGACCGCGGCGGCCTCGGCGTCCGCGGAAGCCAGGAGGGCGCGCGCGTCCAGCCACGACTGGAGCATCCAGGAGGCCAGCAGGACGAACGCGCCGGCCAGGGCGAGGGCGTACGCGGGGACGCGCTTGTCGAGCCTCATTCGAAGATGTACACCTTCGTCCCCGCCGGGATCGTCTTGTACAGCTTCTCGAGGTCCGCGGCGCCGACGCGGACGCAGCCGTGCGACGCGGGCCGCCCCAGGAGCTCCTCGGACTTCGTCCCATGGATCAGGTAGCCGTCTCCGAGGTTCAGGAAGAAAGCGCCGAGCTCCCCGTCCACGAAGCGCGCGGGGTCGTCCGGCGGCGGGACCGGCTCGCCCCCCTCGACGAACGCCCAGTCGGGCTTGCGCCACTTCGGGTTCAAGCCCTTGCCGATGACGCGGAACTCGCCGCGCGGCGTCACGAACTCCCAGCGCTGGCCGGACTTCGCGTCGGAGAGCTGCCCGCCGCGGCCGACGGACACGTCCGCCGACCACAGAAGCTTCAGCCCGCGCTTCACGTAGAGCTTGTTGGCCTTCGCGTCCACCACGACGTGCAGCGCGCCCTTGAGACGCTTGCCGACCTGCGAGCGCAGGGAGGTGACCTCGCCCTCGATGGCCTTCTGCGTGCGCAGGTAGCCCTTGTCCTCCGGGAGGATGTTCGGCAGCCCCTGCAGGAACTCGGCGTCGCGGGACTGGGCGGCCGACTCGCGCGCGAGCGCGGTCAGGGCGCGCGCGCCTCGGTCCAGCGCCGCGGCGTCCCCCTCCAGACGGTCGGTCGCGCGCGCGAGGCGGTCCGCGGCGCGCGACACCGCGCACGCGCGCCAGCCGAAGGCGCCCAGCCAGAGGACGAGGGCGAGGGGATAGAGGGTGCGGCCGAACGGCGTCGCTTCCACGGCGTCCATACTACGAAATCCGGGTCAGGGGACGGGGATCTCGTCGGCCTGCTCGACCGCGGCCGAGCGCGCGCGCTCGCGCTCGGGAGCCAGCGCCGCGAGCGCCTCCGCCGCGGCGGAGGCCGCCTCGTCGGCGCTCGCGAAGGCCTCGCCGCGCGGGCGGACGGCGGCGCGCAGGACGGA
>JACQBB010000067.1 GCA_016194625.1 Elusimicrobiota bacterium
GACGAGCCGGGCACGAGGATCTATGCGAACTGAGCTCGTCCTCGCGGCGCTGCTCGCGCTCGCGCCCGCGGCCTCCGCGCGCGCCGAGGGCGGCGCGCGCCTCAGCCCGGCCGCGGCCGCCCAGCTCGACGAGGGCCTGCACCGCCTCTACTCGCTCGACTACCCGCAGTCGCGCGCGGCGTTCCGCAAGCTGATCGAGCTGGAGCCCGACAACCCGTTCGGCTACCTGTTCGAGGCGGGGGGCATCTGGTGGGAGTCGTCGCAGGAGTACGGGCTGTTCACCTCGACGCCGACCCTGCAGGGACTGTTCGAGCAGGACGTCGAGGCGGCGCTGCGCAAGTCCGACGCCTACATGGACTCGAAGGACAAGCGGCAGCGCGCCGACGGCTACTTCGTCTCCGGGATGGCGCTGGGCACGCTCGGCCAGTGGCGCCTGATGAAGCATCACTACCTCGACGCCTTCTTCGCCGGCAAGAAGGCGGTCAAGCACCTGAAGAAGTGCCTGAAGCTCGACTCGGACTACGCGGACGCGCGCCTGGGCCTGGGCGTGTTCGACTATCAGTCCTCGCACCTGTCGGGCGTGCTCAAGCTGGGCATCCTGCTGGGCATGCGGGGCGACGAGAAGCGCGGCCTGGAGGGCATCGTCCACGCGATGGAGCACGCGCGCTACGCGACGCACCAGTCGGCCGAGATCCTCTCGCAGATCTACATCGCCGACAAGAAGGACTGGGCCCGCGCCCTTCCGGTGGTCCAGCGCCTGCGCGCGGCGTTCCCGGAGAGCCCGTACTTCACCTTCCTGGAGACGACCCTCCACTACCGGCTCGGCGACTGGGACGCGTCGCTGGCGCAGGCCCGCGCCCTCTACGGGCAGTTCGAGCTGGACCCCGAGCGCTTCCGCCCGAAGTGGCTGACGCTGGTCTGCGGCCAGGCCGGCCCCGACTGCCTGTCCGAGTCCGAGGCGCGCGCGGCGCTGGCCTGGTTCGACAAGGCCGAGGAGGCGACGGCCCGCGAGAAGCCCGACGGCTTCAAGACGATGCTGCGCCTGCTGCGCGGCCACCTGCTCGACGCGCTGGGCCGCCGCGACGAGGCGCTCGCCGAGTACAGGAAGGTCATGGCCGGCCCCGACGCCGACTTCTCCCGCGCCCGCGCGGGCGACTGCCTGGACGCGCCGTGCGGACGGGAGGAAGACCTGCGGTTCCTGCACGCGCTCGCGGAAGGGGACTTCTTGGAGCGGCCCCGCGCCGGGCGCGGCGGCGGAAATGGAATCGAAACACCTCGCCGTTAAAATCATCTAGATGCCGAACCTCAGCCTCCTGCTCGGCGCCGCCGCCGCCGCCGCGATCGTGGCCTGGAGCCTACTCCAGCCCGGCGCCGGACTCAACCTGATGGACGCGCACGGCCTCGTCGTCGTCCTGGGCGGGGCCGCGGCCGCCCTGCTGATCAGCACGCCCGCGTCGCAGATCTTCAGCGCCGCGCGCGCGCTCGCTTGGGCCGTCGGCCCCGGGGGGCTGCCGCCGCCGGAGGAGGCCGCCGCGGAGATCGTGCGCCTGTCGCGCCGCGCGCAGACCGAGGGCGGACTGCTCGCGCTGCGCTCCGAGACCGACGAGTTCGCGGGGGGCTTCCTCAAGCGCGCGATCGAGGCGGCCGCCACCTGCAACGAGACCGACGC
Source organism: Elusimicrobiota bacterium (assembly GCA_016194625.1). The sequence goes on from JACQBB010000067.1 coordinate 1,670, forward strand.
CGCGCGCGAGATCCTCCAGCTCGAGGTCCGCCGCCGCCGCGTCGCCCGCCAGGAGGACGCCAACGTCTTCCGCACGCTGGGCACGCTCGCGCCGATGTTCGGCCTGATGGGCACCCTCCTCGGGATGCTCAAGGTGCTGACCAGCATGTCCGAGCCCTCGCGCCTGGGGCCCGCGATGGCGCTGGCGCTGTCGTCGGCGTTCGTCGGCATCGGCGCCTCCAACTTCCTGTGCGTGCCGCTGGCGGGCCAGATCCGCCTGCTGTCCATGCGCGAGACGCAGGTCCTCGAGATGATGATCGAGGGCGTGCTGGCGATCGCGTCGGGACGGCCGACCTACGAGGTCGAGATGAGGATGGGCGCCTACCTCGCCGGCGCCGGGACCCCCGCGCGTGCTCAAGCCTGAACGCGCCGCGTCCTGGGACGAGCGCGAGGAGGAGCTCGAGAACCAGCTCAACCGGAGCGCGCTCTGGGCGGTCACCTACGGCGACTTGATGAGCTACCTGATGATCTTCTTCCTGATGCTCTACATCGCCGCGTCGACGCACGGCGTCGGGATGCAGGTCAGCATCAAGGCCGCCGAGCAGCGCTTCTCCCGCGACGCGCGCACCATCGAGCAGATGTTCTCCAAGTACGGGACGCAGAAGATCGCGCGGCTGGAGATCGGGGAGAACAAGGTGCGCATCGTGTTCGAGGCGCCGGTGCTGTTCGACTCCGGCTCCGCCTTCCTGCGCCCCGAGTCCTACCCGGCCCTGCGGCAGGTCGTGTCGAGCCTCAACGCGCTGCCGAACGCGATCCAGATCGAGGGCCACACCGACGACCGTCCGCTGGGACCCGGGGGGAAGTTCGCGTCGAACTGGGAGCTCTCCGCCGCGCGCGCGTTCGCGGTCCTGCGCTTCCTCGAGATCAACGGGATCCCCCAGCAGCGCCTCTCGGCGATCGGTTACGGCGAGTTCCGGCCGGTCGCCGACAACAAGACGCCCGAAGGACGCACCGCCAACCGCCGCATCGAGATCAACATCCTCAGGCGCGAGGACTGACGACCTTCGCGGCCGGACCCGGGCGCGGGAGACGGAACGCGAACCGGCTGCCCTCGCCCTCCTTCGACTCGACCCAGATGCGTCCGCCGTGCGCCTCGACGATGCGCTTGCAGATCGACAGCCCCAGGCCGTAGCCCGAGCGCGCCGCCGCGTCGCGGTCGAGCTGCTTGAACTTCTCGAACACCGCGTCCACCTTGTCCGCCGGGATCCCGGGGCCGGTGTCGCGCACGAAGAACTCGACCTCGCCGCCGCGCGAGACGCAGCCGACGGCGACGCGGCCCCCGGCGGGCGTGAACTTCAGCGCGTTGCCGAGCAGGTTCATCAGCACGCGGTCGACCAGGCTCCGGTCGGCGATCAGCTCCCCGGCGTCCGGCGCCGGCTCGCCCGTCACCGCGACGCCCTTCGTCTCGCCCGGGACGCGTCCGAGGACGACCGCCGCGGTCACGAGCGACTCCGCCGCCACGCTCGCCAGCGCCAGCGTCATCGTCCCGGACTCGAGCTTCGCGATGTCGAGGATGTCCGAGACGAGGGCCTTCAGGCGCGTCGACGCCTGCGCCGACATGTCGATGTACTTGGCCGCCTGCTCCCCGAGCCCCTGCTTCTTGAGGAAGTACGCCACGCCGTCGATGACCGCCAGCGGCGCGCGCAGGTCGTGGACGATGGCGTGGTAGAACTCCTCCTTGAGCCGCTCCAGCTCGCGCTCGAGCGTGACCTCGCGCATCAGCACCAGGACACCGACGTCGCGCCCGGAACGGCGGACCGTCGTCGCGCGCAGCGCGAACACGCCGAGCAGCGTCCCGTCGACGGCGCGCAGCTCGCGGTAGACCTGGTCGGAGCGGACGGCCCCGCCGAGGACGGTGGAGACGATCCCGCGGACCTCGGGGATCGCCTCGACGTCGGCCTTCGCGGGCGCCGCCGCGACTCCCAGGACGCGGGCCGAGGTCACGTTCGCGAACGCCACCGTGCCGTCCAAAGAGACCAGCATCACGCCCTCCGGGATGTTGCTGACCAAGGCCTCGACCTTCGCCTTCTCCTCGAGCACGCGTTCGACCTGGACGTCCTGGTACCTCTTCACCTTCTCGGACATCTGGTTGAAGGTGCGGCCCAGGGCGTCCAGCTCGCCCCAGCCGAGCGGCGGCACGGGCTTCGAGAAATCCCCGCGCGAGACCCGCTCGGCGGCGGCGAGCAGCTTCGTGATCGGCTCGAGCAGGCGGCCGCTGAGCACGAAGGAGAGGCCGCCCGAGAGCAGGCACAGGGCGGCGAGCAGGGCGACCGCGCGCGCGGCCGCGGCCCGCGACTCCGCGTAGGCCTCCCGGCGCAGCTGGAGGCTCACCGCCCGCCACCCCAGCTCGGGCACGGACGCCGCCGCGGCGACCCAGGGGCCCTCCCGCGAGGGGAGGTCGTCCCACCAGCGCTCCGAGGCGTCCTCCGCGGGCAGCCGCCAGGCGAGGTCGGGCGGCGGCGAGCCCAGCCCCGGGACCGGCCGTCCCGCCGCGTCCACGAAGAGCACGCCGCTGCGCCCGTCCTGCACGAAGCCCTTCAGCCTCCGCTCGAGCTGGCGCAGCGAGTACATCATGAACAGCGCGCGCCCGTCGGCCAGGGGATGGACGACGGGCACGAGCGCCCGTCCGGCGGCGACGACCGGGGCGCCGATGGTGAGCCGGCCGCTCTTGCGCGCCTCGACCAGCGCCGGCTCCCGGGAGCGGTCGACGCGCTCAGGCGTCGGGTAGACCTCGGGATCGGTCAGGCGCTGGGTCTCCACGCCCGCGGCGTCCAGGATGGACACCAGCGCGACCTCGGCGTCGCCCGCCGCCGCGCGGCGCAGGGCGGGAGTCTCGATCTTCTCCTGGCCGCGCGAATAATCCAGGTCCTGGACGACGCCGAGCGTGCGGTTCAAGCGCTCGACCACGCGCTCGGCGGAGTCGGCGACGAGCATCGCGACCTGTCCGTGGAGGAAGCGCGCGTTGTCGCGCACCGCCTGCCGGGACGAGAGCATCCACAGGCCCATGCCGGCGACGGGCAGC
>JACQBB010000058.1 GCA_016194625.1 Elusimicrobiota bacterium
GGCGTCCGCCGACGACGGCGCGCGCTCGACGGCCTTCTTCAGCTGGTCCTCGGCGAGCAGGTAGTCGGCCAGCTTCTCGGCCTTGCGCGCCTGCTTCTCGCCGCGGCGCATCAGCGCGCGGCCCTTGCGCCACAGCAGGTCCGGGTCGTCGGGCGCGGCCTTCAGGAGCGCGTCGACGGCGGCGAGGCTCTTGTCCAGGTTGCCGGGCTCGTCGCGGTGGAAGTACGGGACGTCCACCGAAGACAGGTCCGCCGCGCTCGACGGGAGCGCGGCGGACAGCAGGATCAGCGCGAGGCGGAGCACCTTAGGGGTACATGCCGCGGATCGTCGCGGCCTTGCCCAGGCGGCGCAGGCCGACCATGAACGCGGCCATGCGCATGTCCACCTTCTCCTTCTTGGCGAGGTCGTACACCTCGGTGAAGGCGCCGACGATGATGTCCTGGAGGCGGGCGTTGATCTCCTTCTCGCTCCAGAAGTAGGACTGCATGTCCTGCACCCACTCGAAGTAGGAGACGGTGACGCCGCCGGCGTTGGCCAGGATGTCCGGGACGACCTGGATGCCGCGCTTGTTCAGGATCGCGTCCGCCTCGTTGGAGGTCGGGCCGTTGGCGCCCTCGACGATGTACTTGGCCTTGATCTTGTCGGCGTTGGCCTTCGTGATGGTGTTCTCCATCGCGGCCGGGATCAGGATGTCGCAGGGGACCTCGATGAACTTCTCGACCGGGACGTGCTCGGCCTTCGGATAGTCGGCGATGCTCTCGTGCGTCTTGCGGTACTCCATGATGTCGTGGAGGTCGAGGCCCTTCGCGTCGTACAGGCCGCCCGCCACGTCGGAGATGCCGACGACCTTCGTGCCGTGCTCGGCGAAGATGTTCGCGGCGTTGGAGCCGACGTTGCCGAAGCCCTGGATCGCGACGGCGGACTTGCGCAGGTCGAAGCCCTCGCGCGCGGCCAGCTCGCGGGTCACGTAGAACACGCCGCGGCCGGTGGCCTCCTTGCGGCCCAGTGAGCCGCCGATCTCGATCGGCTTGCCGGTGACGACGCCGGGGCAGGCGTAGCCCATCGTCATCGAGTAGGTGTCCATGATCCAGGCCATCACCTGCTCGTTGGTGTTCACGTCGGGGGCGGGGATGTCCTTCTCGGGCCCGATGATGATGGAGATCTCGGCGGTGTAGCGGCGGGTCATGCGCTCCAGCTCGCCCTTCGACATCTTCTTGGGGTCGCAGATGATGCCGCCCTTCGCGCCGCCGTAAGGGAGGTTCACGACCGCGCACTTCATCGTCATCCAGAACGAGAGCGCCTTCACCTCGTCCAGGGACACCTGCGGGTGATAGCGGATGCCGCCCTTGGCCGGGCCGCGGTCCATGTTGTGCTGGATGCGGTAGCCCTCGAACACCTGGACGGAGCCGTCGTCCATCTTGACGGGCACGGACACCGTGAGGATGCGCTTGGGGTGGCGCAGGCGCTCGAGCGCGAACGGCTCCAGCTTCATCGCCTTGCCGGCGCGGTCCAGCTGCTCCATCGCCTGACGCCAGGGGTTCTCCTCGTGCGCCTCGGCGCGCTCGACGGGCTTCACGACGGGGGAAACGGGGTTCTTGATGGTGGTTTTGGTGTCCATGCGCCGATACTAACATGTCCTCGGCTGGGATTCAAGGACGGATGGCAGGCGCCCGACCCCCTCGATTTGCTTCCATCCTGGACGCCATGATCGTCTACAAGATCTGCGACGCCGCGCGCTGGGCGGACGCCGAGCGCGCCGGGAGCTACGCCGGCTCGGACGCGGACCTCCGCGACGGGTTCATCCACTTCTCGACGGCGGCGCAGGCGCCGGAGACGGCCGCGCGTCACTTCGCGGGCGTCTCCGGCCTGATGCTGGCCGCCGTGGACGGCGACGCGCTCGGCGCGGCGCTGAAGTGGGAGCCGTCGCGGGGCGGCGCCCTGTTTCCGCACCTGTACGGCGCCCTGCCGACGAGCGCCGTCCTATGGACGAAGCCGCTGCCGCTGGGCCCGGACGGCCGCCACGCGTTCCCCCCGCTCGCGGAGTAATTGCTAGAGTCTTCGCGTCATGGTCGCCAAGCGCAGGTTCATCGTGGGCGTGGCGGGCGGGTCCGGCTCCGGCAAGACGACCTTCGCGCGCAAGGTCCTAGAGCAGAGCCGCGAGGCCGGCATCTCGGGCCTGATGTTCTCGCTCGACAACTACTACCGGCCCCTCGGCCACCTCAGCCTGGACGAGCGCAAGGAGTACAATTTCGACCATCCCCACGCGATCGACTTCGAGCTCGCGCTCGAGCAGCTCGACAAGCTGCGCTCGGGCCACGCGGTCGACCAGCCGGTGTACGACTTCAAGCAGCACACGCGCAGCCACGAGCCGCGCCGGCTGGAGCCCACCCAGCTGATCATCGTCGAGGGGCTGTACGCGCTGTACAAGAAGGAGTTCCTCGACCTGTACGACTACAAGATCTACGTGTCCACGGGCATCGCGACGGCGGCGCTGCGCCGCATCTCCCGGGACATCATCGAGCGCGGCCGCGACGTGGACGGCGCCAAGCACCAGATCCTGACCACGGTCCTGCCGATGTACGAGTCCTTCGTGAAACCGACCCAGCGCAACGCGCACTTCTCGATCAACTGGGAAGGCGAGGAGATCCCGGAGAAGGCCACCGAGGGGTTGATCCGGATGGTCCGCGACTTCTTCCGATAGACACCATGAACTGGCGCAACCGCTGGACGTTCTGGGCCCTCGTCATCGTCGTCCTGGCCCTGATCAGCATCCCCTCCGTCGAGTGGATCGACGCTCTGCGCGACTACGCGCGCGCCGCCGAAGGCTGGACGCCCGCGCCGCTCAAGCCCACGCAGACCACCTTCACGCCGCGCGAGGGCGGCCGCGGCGACGACGAGCCCGCGCTCAAGCCGTTCGAGTTCAAGCACAAGGCGCCGAGAGCGAAGTCCGTCGAGCTGGTCGGCGACTTCAACGCCTGGAAGCCGGGCGTGCTGCGCATGAAGAAGCGCGGCGACGGTCTGTGGACGCTCGTCGTCCCGCTGCGCCCGGGACGCCACAAGTACCTGTTCCTGGACGACGGGAATCCGGTGGTGGACCCGTCCACGGACACGACCGACGGCCCCGAGGGACGCCGGGTGTCGGTGAGGACGGTGCGATGAACGGCTCGCTCCTGTTGGCCGCGGCGCTGGTCTGGGTCCCCTCCGAGAGCTTCACGCATTGGAGCAAGGTCGACGAGCTGATGCGCGAGCGCTCGGACATCAAGCTCACCGTCGCGCTGACGCCGCAGATGGCCACGCCGCTGGCGAAGGCCGCGCTGGCTCCGTGGGCGGCCGCCGGGCGCGTGGAGATCGCCGCGCGCCTGCACGGCGACCCCGTCCTGCCGCTGGTCGCCGCGCATCCCGCGGCCCCGCGCCCCGACGACGCCCTGGAGCGCCCCGCCGACGCGCGGCGCACGGTCGAGAAGCGCCTGGCCGCCGGCCCCGCCGGCTTCGTCCCCGGCGCGGGCGCGCTCGACGCCTCGCTGATCGGACCGCTGGGCTCCTCCGGGGCGCGCTGGGTGCTGGCCGGCCCCTACGCCGCCGCCGGGAGCACCTGGGCCGCGGAAGGGACCGCGGTGTTCGTCCCCGCCCGCGCCGCCGGCAAAGGCGCGGCCCCCGCGACCGCCGACCTGGTCGCGCCGGGCGCCGTCGTCGTCGACGAGTCCGCCGAACCCGAGTCGCGCCTGCTCGCCGTCCTCAAGGACCTGCGCGACCGTCCCGCGGGCGGCTGGGCCACCGTCGCCGAGCTGGCCGGCCCCGTCGGCGAAGGCCGCCCCGCCGCCGCGAACATCGCCTCCTGGCCCGGCTGGGACGGCGCCGCCGCCGCCGTCCCCGAGGACCCCTCCGCCCGCGCCGCCTACGACGCCTACGGCGACGCGGCGAAGGCTCTGGCCCGCTATCAGAACTCCGGCGCCGCCGACCTGAAGGTCCTGGAGAGCGCGACCACGCTCCTGCGCAAGGCGCAGGAAGCCGTCTTCTACCGCGCCCCCGCGCCCGGAGCCCCCGCCGGCCTGCCGCACGAGCTGCGCGCCCGCCTGCTGGCCGTGTACAAGCGCCTGAAGGTCGCCGCGCCCGACTCGCTCTACGCCGCCGGCGCCTCGACCGGCCCCGTGACCGCCGCCGACCTGCCCACCGGCGTGCGTCTCCTGTCCGGCCCCGGCTGGATCGGCTTCGACAACCCCGTCGCCTCGCTCGCCAAGGCTCCCGCCGGGATGCCCAACGCCGACCCCTGGCGCCTGCGCGGCGTGCGCGTCGAGTGGAACGACGACCGCGTCCTCTTCCGCCTGTTCCCCGCCCGCGTGGACGCCGTCCCCGCGCCGCCGCGACCCGTCTACGACGTCTACATCGACCTCAACCACGTCGTCGGCGCCGGCTCCCTGCGCCTGTTCGACGGCCGCGGCGCCTTCGCGCAGGCCCGCGACGCGTGGGAGTTCGCCCTGACCGTCGGCGGCGGCGACGCCCGCCTCTATCGCGCCGGCGTCGGCGATCCCGACGAGGTCGCCGCGATGAAGGCCGAATACGACCCCGCCAAGGTCGAGGTCCGCGTCGCCGTCCCGCGCGAGGTCCTGCGCGGCAACCCCGCCCGCTGGGGCTACATCGTTCTGGCCCTCGCCGAGGATCCCGCCCGCCCCGACCGCTTCCCCCCGTCCGCCCTGATCGGCGCCGACGGCACTCAGACCCTCGGCCTGATCGGCCCCCTCGAGCAGCAGAAGGCCGTCCTCGACCACCCCGGCTCCACCCATCGCGTCGCCGCCGTCCGCCAGGACGCCGGCCCCGCCCGCTGAGATCCGGCCCACTACCGATAATACGTGTCACCGGTGATAGCGTCCGTGACGGAAACGACACGCCGTTCGGTGAATATCCTCTTGCGACCCTCCTGCCGCCGCGATACACTGCGATAAGGAGCCCTTCTTGAGACCCCTCGCCGCCGCCGCCCTCGCCCTGCTGATCGCCCTCCCCGCATCCGCCGCGCCCAAGAAGGCCAAGCCGAAGACCCGCAGCCTCGAGTCGCTGGTCAAGATTGCGATGACGGAAGGCGCGACTGCGGATTTCCCGCCTGAGATGGCGGGTGAACTCGGCGTCGGCAAGGATTCGATGACTGACGGGCGCCTACCCGTGCGATTGTTCGCGTACAAACAGATCGACTGCCCCGATGACCAAAAACACGTGTTCAATGTCGCGTATAAGGACGACGAATCGAAATCGCCCTTGTTCTTGATTTTCTCGGTATATCGCGGACGCAAAGAAGGAGAAAAAGTCCTCGCCGACGGTTATACGATGCGCGTCGGGTTGGATGGAAAACTAGAGAAAATCGTTTCGGTTAAAGGCGTCGTCGGGCAGGGAGATCTTACGAGGATTGAGTTGTCTTCAAAGGAAGCAGCGGACATATTCCAACATGAGATAGAGTTCTTCACGAAGCACTCTATCCCTCTCAAAAGGAGCGCGCGATGATCGCGTTGTTTTTCATGTCCGCGTTCCTCTCGCTTTCTAATGGGGCATATGCGTCGGCACCCAGCACTCCGCGCATTTCAGTTCCCCCCGATATTGAAGAAGTCGATTTCAACAAACTCCGCAAGGACGTGCAGACCGCCACCAGCGCCCTCCAAACCGTGCAGACCTCCGTCCCCGGCTCGCCCGAGCAGAAGCAGGCGCAGGCGACGCTGACGAAGAGCGAGACGGGCATCGCCGGATTCGCCGACAAATACCCGAAGAGCGCGGCCGCCAACCAGCTGGCGGGGCGATCGCTCGTGAAGCTGGGCGACTACGACCGCGCGGCGCCGATCGCCGAGCGGAGCGTGAGCCTGGCCGAGCGGAAGGGCGATCCGAAGGCGATGACGCAGGCGCTGCTGCTGCGCGGCGACGTGCGGTTCGGGCGGAAGGATTACGCGGGCGCGCTGAAGGACGCGCAATCGGCGCTGAAACTGGATCCCAAGAACAAGGGCGCGCTGGCGCTGAGGGCGCAGGCGGCGGGAAGGACCGGGACGGAGTCGGCGGCGGCTCCGCCGCGGGCCCCCGACGGCGCGGGCATGAGTCCGGCGGGCGCGACGGCGCCGGGCGCGGCCCCGGCGCGGGCCTCGGGCGCGGCGCTGTCCGCGACCGGCGAACCGGCGCGGCCGGCCGCGGTCGTCATGACGGCGGAAGGCGCGCGCAAGGCGGACGCGCTGACGCGCGA
>JACQBB010000051.1 GCA_016194625.1 Elusimicrobiota bacterium
CTCGCGGCCGCCGTCCTGCTGGCGCTCGGCGGGGGCGCGTGGTGGCTGTTCGCCGGACGCGGCGGGACCGATATCGACTCCGGCGGCTTCGACCTGAGCGCGGCGCCGAAGAGCGCGCCGTCCGCGGCTCCCGCCGCCGCGACGGCGGCGCCGCCGCGTCCCGCGTCCGGCCTCGAGATGCTGACCGTGGACGCGCGCACCAAGGCGGAGCTGACCGGGACCGCCCCGGCCGCCAAGCCCGGGACGCCGTCCGCGCCTCCCCCCGCCGCGCGCCCCGCTCCGCGCGACGCCGCCGAGGCCCGCGCGCGCTTCACCGAGGCCGCGCGCCGTCACGAGGCGTCGGTGCGCGACTTCGCGCTGAGGATGACGGCGAAGTCGCCGGTGATCGCGCGGTACGGCCGCGATTGGATGAGCTACCCCGACCTGAAGAAGCTCAACGACGACTACATGCGCGACCACGACCCGATCGCGTTCGTGACCGGCCTGACCCGCGCGCCGAACTTCCCGGTCCTGCTCAAGAAGTACGCCGGCTCGCCCGAACTGGCGAGCGTCGTCGTGCTCGGCGTCACCCAGGAGGCGCCGGCCGACCTCGCCCAGGCCGGCCTGGACCTGATGCGCCTCGACCCGGCGGTCAAGGACCCGGTGACGAAGGTCTCCGCCGCCCTCGGCCTGCCGCCCGACATGGCCGCGAAGATGACCGGCGGCGCTCCGCCCCCGGCCCCCGCGCGATGAACGTCGTCGTCGGCTCCGGCCCCTCCGGGGTGATGGCGGCCTCCGCCCTGCTCGACGCGGGCGAGCCGGTGACGCTCGCGGACGGAGGCGCGGCGCTGGAGCCCGACCGCCGCGCGCTCGTCGCGCGCCTCGCGGGCGAGCCCGTCGAGCGCTGGGACCCGGCCGTCGTCGCGGGGGTCTCCGGCTACGCGTTCGAACCGGGCGGGAAGGTCCCGGTGAAGCTGGCCTTCGGCTCGCGCTTCCCGTACGCCGACGCGGAGCTCGCCACCCTCTCGCAGTCCGGCGCCAAGTGCCTGCAGTCGCTGGCCCGGGGCGGCCTGTCCAACCTGTGGGGCGCCGCGGTCCTGCCCAACGCCGACGCCGAGTTCGCCGATTGGCCGGTGAGCGCGGCCGAGATGGCGCCGCACTACGCGGCCGCCGCCGCGGCGCTCGGCGTCGCCGGCGTCCGCGACGGGCTGGAGGCGTCCTTCCCGTTCCACGCGCCCCCCGCGCCCCCGCCCCCGCTGAGCCGCCAGGCCGCGCTCGCGCTCGCGCGCATGGACGCGCGGCGCGACGCGCTGGCCGCCGCGGGACTGCGCCACGGCCGCGCGCGCCTGGCCGTGAAGGGCGGCGCGTGCGTCGCCTGCGGGCTGTGCCTGTCGGGCTGCCCCGTCGGCGCGATCTGGAACTCGGCCGACGCGCTCGACGCGCTGGTCGCGCGCGGGCTGGCCTACCGCCCCGGACTGCGCGTCGAGCGCGTGACGGCGCGCGCGGGCGGCGCGTCCGTGCGGGCCGTCCGCCTCGACGGCGGCGGCGCCGAGACGCTGGAGGCCCGGCGGGTCTTCCTCGCCTGCGGGCCGGTGTCCACCGCGCGCCTGGTCGCGGCGTCGCTGGGCCTGCACGGCCGGCCGCTGCCGCTGCGCTATCAGCCGTACTTCCTCCTGCCCGTGCTCGCCTCGCAGGGAGCGCCCGGCACCGAGTGGGAGCGCCTGCACACGCTGGCCCAGGCCTTCGTCGAGCTGGACGACCCGGCGGTCAGCGCGCGCACCGTGCACCTCCAGCTGTACGGCTACGACGAGCACGTCCGCGACGCGCTGGCCTCGGCGACCCGGCTCCTGGGGCCCCTGCGCGGCCCGGTCCGCCGCGCGCTGGCGGGGCGGCTGATGTTCTTCCAGGGCTACCTGCACTCCGACGAGGCCGGCCCGATGACGCTGACGGCGGCCGCCGACGGCTCCGCGCGCCTGGAGGCCGCCGCTCCGGAGCGCGCCCGCGCCGTCGTCGCGCGCGCGGCGCGCAAGCTGACGGCGCTGGCCCCGCGCACGGGGCTGTGGCCGCTGCTGCCCCTTCTGAAGCACGGCGTCCCCGGCGAAGGCAACCACGCCGGCGGGACCTTCCCGATGCGCGCGCGCCCGGCGGAGCTCGAGACGGACCGTCTCGGCCGCCTCCCGGCCCTGCCCGGCGTCCACCTCGTCGACTCGTCGGTCCTGCCCGCGCTGGCGGCGACGACCTTCACCTTCACCGTGATGGCCAACGCGCGCCGCATCGCCGCCGAGTCCGTCCGGGAGGGCGCGTGAGCGGGCTCGTCGCGGTCACCGGCGCGGGCGGCTTCCTGGGCGCGCGGCTGGTCGCGCGCCTGCGCGCCGACGGCCGTCCGGTCCGCCGCCTGGTCCGCCGTCCCGAGGGGCCGGACGACGCGCCGTTCGTCCTCGGCGAGCCGGTCTCCCCGGACGCCCTGCGCGGCGCCGACGCGCTGATCCATTGCGCGCACGACTTCGCGGCGCGCGGCGCGGAGCTGCGCCGCCGCAACGTGGACGGCTCGCTCCACCTGCTCGACGCGGCGCGCGCCGCGGGCGTGCGGCGCCTGGTGTTCGTCTCGTCGGTCTCCGCGTTCGAGGGCTGCGCGTCGGAGTACGGGAAGGCGAAGCTCGAGGTCGAGGCCGGCGCCCGCGCGCTCGGCGCCGCCGTCGTCCGCCCCGGCCTGTGCTGGGGCGTCCCCGGCCGCGGCACCTTCGGCGCGCTCGTCCGTCTGACGGCCCTGCCCGTCCTGCCCGTGTTCGACGGCGGCCGCCAGCCGTTCGTGCTGTGCCACGCCGACGACGCCGCGGCCGCGCTCGCCGCCGCGGTGGACGCGCCGGTCCCCGCCGCTCCCGCGCTGGCCGCGCATCCGCGGCTCGTCGCCTTCCGCGACCTGCTCGCCGAGATCGCCGCCTTGCGCGGACGGACGCTGAGCACCGTGTCGCTCCCGGGGACGCTCGGCCTGGCGGGGCTGCGGACGCTGGAGGCGCTGGGCCTCACCCCGCCGTTCCGCTCCGACAGCCTGCTGAGCCTGCTGAGGACCGACCCGGATCCCGTCCGCTCGGCGCCCGCCTCTTACGGAACGGCGTTCCGGGACCTCTCGGCGGCTCGGCCCGACGAGCTCTAGCCCGCGCGCGTGCGCAGGTGCATGCGCAGGGCGTCGAGCAGGCACCCGAACAGGAAGCACAGCAGGGCGCACAGCGACAGGAACATCGCGGCGACGAGGAACAGGCCGTTGGAGCTGAGCACGCACAAGACGAAGGACGCCGCGGCCAGCGCCAGGAAACCCGCCGCCATCACGACGAAGAGCTTCAGCGGATTGTAGACGATCAGCACCTCGGTCATCAGGTGCAGGGTGCGCAGCATGTCGCGGACCTTGCGGACCTTCGAGCGGCCGACGCGCGCGGAGAAGGCGATCGGGACGAACTTCACGAAGCGCCCGGCCTGCAGGAACGAGAGCGTCATCGTCGTCGAGTACGAGAAGCCCAGGCACTCGACCGGGCCCATGCTCATCAGCGCCGCGCGCCGGACCAGGCGCAGGCCGGAGTTCGCGTCGGGGAGCCTCTCGCCGACGATGAAGCTGGCCACGCGCAGGTAGATCGAGCGCAGCAGGGCCGACCA